>NZ_JAKOAV010000020.1 GCF_029478095.1 Pelotomaculum isophthalicicum JI
GCTGCTCCTGACATAATGATTGTCGGCGCAACCTCCGGCTGCACACGTCAATTATTGTCTCAGATTACCGCCCCCTTTGGCAAGAAAAAACTATTCATTTCCCGATAGGGAAACTGAGCGGCAACACAATTGCCTACGGATATACATGGATGGTAGCGTTAGCTATTATAGCTCTGCTTGGTATTGTAACACTCTCGTATACTCAAATTGTCCAGGCTAACCCGGGGGGCGGCGGTTCATATTCCGTGGCCAAAAAGAATCTGGGAGAAACAGCTGCTTTAACGGCTGCTGCCGCCCTACTCATAGATTATACCCTTACTGTAGCAGTTAGCATTTCTTCTGGCACCGATGCCATTATTTCTGCATTTCCTCTTCTCTCTAACTACAGGATGGGTTTAAACCTTTTTGTTTTGTTTGGAATACTTATTATACTGCATTCTCCTCACCGAGCAATCACCGCCCCATTATTCAGTTTCATTGAAAAGATTGAAAGCAAAAAAAGCCCGGATGATTATATTACCATACTTATTCCGGAATTTGAGACAAAAAAATGGTGGCATCGGCTACTTCACAGCCAGACAGGATTATTATTTAGAAATTTGTTGGTATTTAAAAATGTTGTTGTTACAGTGGTCCTTTATCAACTTGAAAAATAGCTGTAAGTTTATATAGGAGTTATTAGTAATAAACCACTCTTGGGCAAGGACATGTTGAGAATTTTGTTCTGAGGTAAAACTTTAGAACTTGGGATAAATATACGGGTTTTGAGGCTCCTGCGCCTTACTAAAGGCAGTAATCCTAATTACAGGGATTGTATTTCCCTCGTATTTTCCTAATTGAATGGTTCCCCGGATATTCAGCCAATCGCCTTCTCTAAAGTTTGACGCATTCTTATATTCGCACATAAAGCCATCTGGCATAGCGTCAGCGGAGCAGCATGTAATTACATAACGAACCAGCCCAAATTGATCGGTAGTAAACTTTTGTTCTTTTAATACAAAACCGATCATGGTTATTTCTTTGCCAGCATACTGTTCGGGATACATGTTTACCTCATTGGTAACCAAAGAAAAATTATCTTCGGTTACATTAATAAGACTGGTTTTATGAAGTTCATCGATTTTTGCTTGCATTGGGTTTTGCTCCTGTGGGAGGTATCCTTGACTGTTTGAGTTGTTATTATTAGTCTGTGTTGTTGGTACATTACCCGGGACGGTAACAGTTAGGCCGGGTTGACCTGAGGTCGTCGGCCGTGTGCTAAGGTTCATTCCTTTATTAAAAGCCATGCTGGCATCAAGAGCATTGTTAGGCAATAGAAACGCCATCATTAGAGTGACAACGAACGGGAGTAAGGCCAATTTATTATGACTATGGCCGGAATGGCACAAGCAGCTATGGACAACAGATGTCCATCTAAAGGAATTGCCGGCTTGCACCAAAAACATGAGAAATATCAGAACTGCTGCCGCCTCGGTAAGCCTTACAAAACGAGGATTGATATAGTAAACAATATTATTGCTTTTCACAAACCAAAAAAGAAACGCGCTAAATCCAAGAAGAATTAAAGTTTTGAAAACAGCTTCTGTGTTAAGCGAGAAACGCCTTTTCATCCTACCTGAAACCCCCGACTGACACAATATTGATCAAAAGAGTACTACCTATAACCAATAGACTAACTATCATAACCAGAGCAATTACAAAACGAGCCTTAAAAGCATTGAGCAACATTAAATTATTTTTCATATCAATCATAGGACCGAACACCATGAATGCGAGCAGTGAACCAGTAGTAAAATTGGTTGCAAATGACGCGGCGATAAAAGCATCGGCAGATGAGCAAACAGAAACCCCAAAGGCAAAGGTCATCATTGCCGCTATTGATGACAGTGAATTCTGCCCTATGTTCAATATAATGTCTCGTGACACAAAGGTTTGAGCAATTGCAGCTAAAGAAGCTCCCATAATCAAATACTTACCCATATCAAAAAACTCATCGCAGGCGCTCTGGAATGTGTTAATTATTTTGGTTTTAAATGTTGGTTGTGAATTGTGATGGTGGTCATGATGTTCATGATCACAACCGCAGTAATAGAAGTTTTGGACAATACCCCTTTTCAGTTCGCTACTGTCAAACCAATAGCTCAAAAGCAGCCCGGTAACAAAAGAAACAAAGAAAGCCAGTCCTAGCCTGAACCAAACTATTTTAGGGTTGGCGCTGAACGCAACCGCTGTTGACGAAGCGACTACCGGATTAATAATGGGCGCGGCCAACATAAAGGTTATGGCGCTATAAAGAGGAACTCCTTTACTAACCAGCCTTCGGGCGACCGGCACAATACCGCATTCGCATACGGGAAAGATAATCCCCAGAAAACAGGCAAGGAAAATGTTTAGAATTCTGTTCCCGGGTAAAACTTTACGTATTGTTTCTTCAGAAAGAAAATTTTCCAGGATGGCGGATACAAGAACGCCGATAAGAATAAACGGCAGTGCCTCAATGATAATGCTCAGGAAAACTGTTTTAAAGTTTAAAAAATCGTTCCAAGTTATTATTGCCCTGGCATTTTTAAAAGGTAACGCAGTCACTAATGATTTTGACAAATGCCATGTTATATAAGTAAAGAATAGCAAGAAAAGAAATGGGATAGCCAGCTTTTTTATATTTAAAATTAATACACGCAAATTAATCTCGCCTTCGTTCTTTATCTTAAGTTTAGTTTAACGCTTCTTCTAAAGTTTTCATGTTGGCTTCCATAGTTTTCAGATAAGCGTCCGGCTCCATGCTACCCGTTACCGCCGGATCAAGGGTATATACTTTCGCTCCCGTTTCGCGGGCAATGGTCTCCGCAGCTTTCGCCGGATACTGGGGTTCAGCGAAGAGCGCCTTAATATTTGACTCTTTAATAGTTTCGATAGTGTCAGCCAACTCAGCGGCACTCGGTTCAGAACCGGGTTCCCTTTCGATTACATCTACAATGTTAAGGTTAAATTCCCGGGCAAAATAAGGAAATGCTTCATGAAACGTAATGATGTCCCGCTTCTTGGCGCCATCAAGATTCTGATGCATTGTCACGCGGAGGGCATCAAGCTGATCGACATATGCGGTAGTATTAGCATTGTATTGCGCGGCATGCTCCGGATCAAGCGCGGCCAGTTGCAGCCCGATATTTTTCACCTGTTGTATGGCATTTGATATACTTACCCATACGTGAGGATTATCTCCTTCCTCTCCGTCTCCTTTTATAAGCGGTATACCCTTGCTCGCGTCAACAATTTTCAGATCAGGCAGTTGACTGACCACTTTATCCATAAACGCCTCCATCCCCGCACCGTTAACAATAAATATTTGAGCCTCACTAAGAGTTTTTAAGTCATCAGGCTTGAGCTGGTAATCATGCAGACAACCTGTCGTAGGCTGGGTTATATTGACAACCTTTACACCAGGTACGTCTTTGGCGACATTCACAGCCGCTATATACATTGGGTAAAAGGACGTAGCAATGGTCAAGGTTTTACTTGCTGTTGATTTATCCGGCACCGTTGGGGTTTGTACCTGACATGCCGACAAAAAAACAGATATAACGGCAAGTAAAATAACAGCAATTAAAAAGTTTGCAGGTTTACGCATTTTAAAACTTCCTCTCAGTATATTTTGCAAATCAATAGTTCGATCAAAAAAATAATTCAATTAGTTAATTAAATTTCCAACGTTTTAATAGCTATAACGAAAATTCCTCATGGAATAGTATTCAGAAAATCCCCCTTTCATTCAAGGTTAAAGTGCTTATTCTTTAACAAGAAGTCTTCCTAAATAATACATATTCTTATTTGCAACTTAATATTACTTATATCCTGAAAATTTACAACTGTCAATAGCAATTAGAATTTAATGTACTTTATTAATTATTTCCTTACGGTTAATTATGCGCGGCGGTTCCTCGAACCAGCCGTTGTCTATCATAATATTGGTTCCGTCCTCTGCAAAGTCGCCGGCTTCAGCCATGATCAGGAGATATTTGGCCTTGAGGTCATGTCTGAAGTTCAAGGTCGAAAGTAAAGAGTAATCCATCGCACCGCAGGTATTTATCAATCCAATGTGAAACATCATTAATTTATCCGAAACAGGCGGCTCAACCGAGTCTGTCACCATAGTGTCCCAGAACATGGGTACAGGGATATCATCCTCTTTTAAATGCGCGCTAAACGTATCTATAATTTTATTAGCTAGTTTTATCCCCCGCTCAAGATAGTCTCCTACCTGCTTCGACCTGGTCACCTGTCTGAATCCGGTCATCAGATTCTTCCCCACCGAGTTTAAGAAAATCAAGTGAAATGAAGCGGCAATCTCTTGAGCAAGAGAAGGTCTTTTCTCACCTAGAAACCCTGTCAAGAAGTTTTGCTTTTTAACAAAATCAATTGTTTCTGATAGATTAATGTTTGGATATCTTATATAAAGACCCTTGGAAAGCAGGGTATTGGTAACATTATCAAAATACCCCAGCGAAGAGACAATGCTCCTGTTGAAGAACTCTCTTACATCATAACGGGTTGATAGTCCCAGGTTGAAGGCATTTCTGGGAATAATAAATCTTTCGAGACAAAATAAATAGTAATTGCAGAAGAGGTCGGAATAAAGACGGGGCGCCTCCAGATTAACATCTTCCGCCGTAAAACCTACCGGTATAGGCAGATTATCCGGTTCCATGATATTTCTGATGTCTTTCGCCTGCTGTTCATATAATTGCACGGCGTTTTCAGCCAAAGATTTGATATCACTGTCCTGAATATGCAGTGAAAGGTATTTTATAAAAACGGATATCATGCTTACATACAGATACGCGTTCCAGAGGCTAGCGATTTCCGAAGAAGTCAATCCCGGGTCGAACGAGGGTTTTTCGGTAATAATGTTACTTTCATCAATATATGGCTTTTCCATTCAATGATTCTTCCTCTCAATATTATTTTTCCCGGTTTATTAAAAGTACCGTCACAACATAACACAATGTAATTTTCCTTAAGTTAAAAAAAATATCCTGAATTTTATCCTTTCTATTATCCGTTTTAATATGCATACTCAATCGATTTTTTGCAAAAAAAACTTAATCTCTTCTTCCATAATTACACGTAGACTATTCTGACATAAAACCATGGAAACGGGAGAAAATAGCGGTTAATATCCGGTTGATGGAGGTGAACAATGAGAATTTGAGCAAATATAATCATGTCCATGCTGATAGAGCCAAGATAGTTCACCTTCTGCCCGGCCGGGTAAGGATGTTCGTGCCGCGGCTAAAGGGTAACTGGTTAATGGCTTCGGTCATTAACCAGAAAATGACGGAAATGGCCGGTGTCCGTCAGGCGCGGGCAAACCCGCTGACAGGCCGGGTATTGGTGGTTTTTAACGAAACACAGATAAGACCAAACAACCTGATTAAAACCATTAACGACATAAATAATGAACCAGAGTTTGAGTTCCATCTGCCTCCAAAGAATAACCAAGCATCCGCTTCAACTTTGAAGAAGCTTCAGGAACCGGAAGATTTACCGATCAGCGAGCAACTGCTAAATGTGGCCATGGGGGGAGGTATACTGGCTTATTTAGGGCTAAAGCGCGTCCTGTTCGGCCGCTCCTCTCTGGCCGAGAACCCCGGTATTTTCAACCTTGCGGCAATCACTGCCATCGTTTCCGGTTATCCGGTTTTGCATAGCGGATTCCAAAGCCTAGTTAAAGGCAGGATCAACCACGACTTATTGATGGGCACAATAGCCTTGGGCACCGTTTTTTTGCGGGAAAGTATTCCCGGACTGCTGGTAATCTGGCTGGTCAACCTAACCGCTTTGGGGCAGTCTCTGGTGCTTCGGAGCTATCGCAACGCGCTGCCAGAACTGCCTGAAACAACAGGAAAGCCGGCGCAAAAACAAGAGAAATTGACAATTCCCCGTTGGAGTGAGGCTGGGCAAGAGTATGGCCGCAAGGCGGTCCTGCCGGTATTTGGGCTGGCTTCATTATCGGGAATTGCCGGCGGCGCCGGCGGTTTCCAAAGATGGCTAGCCATGCTGCTGGCGGCCAACCCGTCTCCCGCCGGCCTTGCCGCCCCTACCGCCGCTACCGCGGCGATGGCCGGGGCGGGGAAAAAAGGGATCCTTTACCGGGACGAGCATACACTTGAGGTTCTTTCAGCGGTGGACACAGTTGTCATCACCAGCGCAAAGACGCTGTCTGAAGCATCCTACCAGGTGGCGGACATTCTACCGGCTCCCGGGATTACCAAAAAAGAATTGCTTGACTTGGCAGCTGAGGCTTCATGCCAAATGGATAACCATCATTGCCTGGTCTTAAGGAAAGCGCTGGCAGCCCGGGTATACCGCTTAAGATCAACAAATAACAGCCCAGGGGCAAGCGGACGGATATTAGCAGGTGATGAACATATTCTAACAGCCGGCGGCATCGACAGCAGGTGGTTTTTTTCCAAAGCCCGGCGTCTGCGGCATCTCGGTCAACTTCCGGTATTTATTGCCACGCATGGCCGGTTAGCCGGCCTGCTCGGGATCAAGCGGTATCGGGCGGCTGATCTGCGCGAACTGGTTAACGGCTTACGCGCCCTGGGTATTAGTAACATTGGTTTAACCGTGGAAGAAGATAACAATGTGTTGCGGCAGTCCGCCCATGAACTCGGAATACACCATGTCTGGCCGGGTTTAACAACTCAAAACACAGTAGCGGAAATCGGCAATTTGAAGCGCCAGGTTAAGAAGATTGCTTTATTAATGGGTGATACAGACGACTCTCCATTATTACAAGTTGCTGACGTTAGTATTTGCCTGGCTTCCAATCTGAAATGCAATTCAGTCGACGTGGTTATTTCCAAACCCGCCTTATTACCGGAAGTATTCCGCATGGCAAGGATTGGTAGACTACGGGCCAAACAGAATTTAGCTTTAGTCCTGGCGGCTAACGTCGCAGGTTTGGCTCTGGGGGCAACAGGCCGTATGCCGCCGATGGCCGCCTCAGTATATAACAATTTAATTTCTGTATTTGTAGGAGCAAATTCTTTGCGGCTGTTGTCAGGCAAACCCCGTCACCCAAGAAACCATTGCCGTTCGCTGCCGACAGCGCGAAAGGAAATAGCCGCGGCTTTAGCTCTTGCGGATAATTATCCTAAAACCCTTCAGCAGGAACATCGGCAAAAATATAGCTTTAACGACTTGCACAAACTGTCAGTAGCCGAAGCTTTAAGCAAACTAAAAACAGACCTGGAAAGTGGCCTGGATAAGCCTCAAGTGCTGCAGAGAATGAACTTATTCGGCCCAAATAAGTTGGCTGAAGCGAAGCCGCAGGGTTTTCTCTCCAGGATATGGGACCAACTCAAGGACTTTCTAGTAAAAGCTTTAATGGCCTCTTCAGCGGTCTGCATTGTGATGGGTGAATTTAATGACGCCCTGGCAATAGTGACTATCTTGATCTTGAATGCAGTTCTGGGCGCCCTGCAGGAGCAAAAAGCCGAGGGGGCTTTAGAAGCCCTGGATAAAATGACCGCTCCTACCGCAAAAGTTAGAAGGTCCGGAAAAGTGCGGCGTTTACCGGCAGCCGAATTGGTGCCGGGCGACATTGTATTGCTGGAGCAGGGGGACGGAGTCCCAGCGGATTTACGACTGGTAGAAGTACACGGGCTGGAAATCGAAGAGTCGGCCCTGACCGGCGAGCCATATCCAATACCTAAAAAAGCCGACCTGATCACAGATTGCGTCGCTTTATTAGATTGTGACAACCTGGCGTTCATGGGCACGAATGTTACCCGGGGGCGAGCGGTGGGACTGGTGTCGGCTACCGGCATGTCGACTGAAATCGGCAAGATTGCCGGCATGCTCAACGAGCATAAGAGGGAACCCACACCTCTGCAAAACCGCATGACCGCGGTTGGCGGCGTAATACTAAAGTACTCCCTGGCGGCCAGCGGGCTGGTGGCGCTGGCCGGCGTGCTGCGGGGCGGCTCATTGTTCCAGATGTTTTTAGCCGGGGTCAGCCTGGCAGTCGCCGCCATACCGGAAGGTTTACCGGCTGTTGTTACCATCGCCATGGCTTCCGGCGTCAAACGGATGGCTAAGGAAAACGCCGTGGTCAGGCGCCTGCCGGCCGTGGAGACACTGGGCAGCGCTACTTTAATCTGTACCGACAAAACGGGTACATTAACCCAAAACCGTCAGCAGGTGCAGTCGGTTTATACCAGTAGCGGCTGGTGGCAAACCCAACCGGGCGAGCGGCAGCTTAAACCGGTCCAAACCGGGAACAACGACCCGCAAGATTTGGTGAGTTTGCTGACTGCCGGAATACTGTGCAACGATGCCAGCCTGCACTGGTCACAAAACAAACCGGCCGGGAAGACTAAACCACAGTGGCAGGTAGAAGGCGACCCTACCGAAGGCGCCTTGCTGCTGGCAGCCTTGCAAGAAGGCCTGAATTACAAGGAAATACAGGAAAAGTGGCAGCGGATTCGAGAGCTTCCCTTTGACGCCGAACGGTTAAGAATGACGGTGATTTGCCGGGAAAAAAGTCTGGATTACGCGGCATTTGTGAAAGGCGCGCCGGAAGTTGTCCTTGGCCTTTGCCCACAAATGCAGCAACAGGGTAGAATTGTTCCTCTGGACGGCGCTTCCCGCCAAGCGGTGCTGGAGGCAAGCGAGCGGATGGCCGGAGACGCCATGCGGGTACTGGCAATTGCTTACCGCCCGCTGTCTGATCCGGATTTGCCCGACCCGGAACAATCTCTTATCTTGCTCGGCCTGGCAGGCATGGTTGACCCGCCGCGGCCGGAGGTCGGCAATGCCATTGCCACTTGTCACCGCGCCGGGATCAAGGTCGCAATGATCACCGGGGATCACCCCAATACCGCACTGACTATAGCCAAAAAGCTGGGCATTGCCGAAAGCGGCAACGTGCTTACCGGACGTGACATTGAGAGTCTCAATGACCTTGAATTAGCAACGGCTGTGCGAGAAGTGAGAGTTTTCGCCCGGGTGCTGCCGGCGCACAAATTACGCTTGGTCAAGGCTTTCCGCCAGCAGGGTGAAATCTTAGCCATGGTCGGGGACGGCGTCAACGACGCCCCCGCCGTGAAAGAAGGAGACATCGGGGTAGCCATGGGCCGGACCGGTACCGACGTAACCAAACAAGCCGCCGATATCGTGCTGCTTGATGACAATTTCGCCACGCTGGTTTCCGCTGTGGAACAGGGCAGGGGAATATACAGCAACATCAAGCGGTCTGCACGTTACTTATTGTCTACTAATGCCGGTGAAGTGCTTTTAATGTTCCTGTCGGTTCTTCTTGGCTTACCGATGCCTTTACTGCCCATCCAGTTGCTCTTCCTGAATTTATTGGGAGACGGCCTGCCGGCTTTGGCCCTGGGAGTTGAGCCGCTGGCCAAAGACTTGATGGACCAGGCGCCCAGGCCGGCCAATCAAAGTTTTTTTGATGAGGGGCTTAACACCCAAATAGCCAGCCGGGGTGTATCCCTTGGCCTGGTTGGATTAGGGGCCTACCACTGGGCCTTAAAACAAGGCAACCTGAGCCGGGCCAGGACTGTGGCACTGGCAACCATTACATCAGGACAACTGTTGGCGGCCTTGGAATGCGGTGAACGAAAAGAAGGCAAATCAAGCCATTTCCTGGCTGGCTCGGTGGCTCTATCGGCAGCCTTGCTGGCCGGAGCAATCTACCTGCCATTTGGCAGGGGGATCTTTAAAACAAGTCCGCTGGGTCTGATGGACGCAGCCGTTGCATTAGGCACATCCGGGCTGACTTCAATTATGGACCGTGCCATTGCCGATTTATGGCGTGGCAGTATACCAAGTAAAAAACCATTAATGCCGGCAATTAAAGAAAAAGCGGAGAGCTGCCAGGATTAACGGCAGCTCTCACAATTATATATCTCCTTCCACATCCGCAACCGGCCCCGCTGCCTGCGGATGTGATTCATCGGGTAACTTTTGCTCCATTCTTTCCTGCATAGTCCTGGCGCTTTCCACCATTTTTCCCCATGCATCCTTTAGAGAATCACCGGCATCATTAACCATATCATTGACAGTAAACGCACTTTTTACTGTTAACACAGCTAGACCACGGACTGTCTTTTTAAGTACCGGAACACCTGCTATACCCACTACCGCTCCAACCGCCAATAAGCCCAGAGGTGACAGTGTCCGTAAAGGACTTGCCAGTAACCATTTCAATTTTGTTCAACTCCTCCTGATTAAAATATATTATATCCTTCACCAATTAGCATTCTAATATTCAATCTTACAGCTATGCATTCAATGGAAGCAGTTATAAAAACATAATAATGTAAAACTATTGTAATAATTGGTTTTTATATGGACAAAATAATCCAGACTAAAATCTTGGGAGGAATATTAATGCATCAAGAACAAGATAAAGAAATGGTTAGCAAATATGACCCCGAGGTAATCAAGCAGCTAAAGAAGGAAATTATTGAGGATCTTGAGGAACGCCGGGAATGGCGGGAGAAGCACTACCATGACGGCTATGGCCGGGGCAACTACCCGCCGGTGCACCAAAATCGAAAACGCCGGAATTATGAAGATGACTGGTGGACTGACAGAGAAGAATATGATTATCAGCGTAATATGTCACTGGCGAGAAACCAGTTGCGGGATGAGTTAAGAGCGCTGGATAAAATGAACCAGCGTCTTGGACAAGTCAGGGACCCTCAAATACATCAAATGCTTCATGACTTGTTATATGAAGCCCGGGAACAGGGCATGGGAGTTCAGGACCTGCTGCAAAGCCTGGGAACAAATAACAGCGGTCCCGGCAGAGCAAGACCTTTCTGGAACCGGATTACGAATCCATTGAGAGGCATCGACCGCCGCAGTTTTGGCTGGGGGGCGGGCGCGGCATTAGTTGGTCTGCTCTTTTTACCCTCGGTTTCAAAATCAATACGTCCGTTGATCTGTAAAGCAATGGAAGAAGCGATAGAAATAAATGAACGGGTACATGGCGTTTTTGCTCAGGCAAAAGAGGAAATCGAAGATATTGTTGCCGAGGTAAGCTTTAATAAAATCGCGTCATCACCAAAGGTACCGGTATCCAATGACGACGTGACTGGTAAAAATGAACCAGCCCACGATAACGAGCAGACTCAAGATAATGAAGCAAACCTCGAATAATTAATTAATATCAGGATGAAAAGGAGGCGGCCGGTTGGCAGGTACGGATGAATTAATTGCACATCTTTCCAAAATACTGGCGGATTTGCGTAAAGCTATTGACGATAGTGTAGCCATTCGGAGCCGCAGCAAGGCCGACGCCAAATCTGTGGCTCAAATTTGGGAGAGTTTTCTAAGTGAATTCATCGGATATATTATGAAAAAAAGGCGGGAAACCGGCCAAAATTTACTTGATGGCATCTCCTTTCGCAATATTTGGCGCAGATAACCTATATCGCATGATTTGAAATTAAGAAGCTGGCCTTGGATATTTGGACCATTTTGGACAACTCCCAGGCCAGTCCCGTTAGGGAATAGAGCCAGCCAGGCGGAAGGGCGTGGCCAGGGGCGGCTCACTTTATCCTTTGTGCACACTGGTAAGCTGCTGCAAGGGCGCCGGGCACACCGCCGATCTGCATCGCCCAGCAAGAGCCGATATAAAGGTTTTTCACCGGTGTTTCTATGTTCACGCTCATGATGTTTTTATAGAACTTCTTCTTAGGGTTCCAGCTCCATGCGGAGCTCGCTCCATCTGTATTATGGGTAAATCTTTCATAAGTCAGCGGGGTTGCGGCATCTTTATATTCGATACATTCCTTTAAGCCGGGAATAAGCCTGGATGCGCTGTCTATCATCGCATCCATCGCTTTTTTCTTCAATTGTCCATATACTTCTTTATCTCCGCCGCCCCAGTTGTTCATCCAATGGTAAGGCACTATGGTCTGAAGCATCAATGAGGATTTCCCTCTAGGAGCATGTTTGGGGTTTACCATCGACGGCGAATAAAGTGAAGCAGATGTCTTACTGAAAAACTCTCCGTCTTCGGAATTATAAATGTCGTAACCGGGTTTAACCTCTAAAGGAAATACGTGAGGAACTTTCATATATTTGCCAAGTTCTTCGTTGGACATATTCAATCCCAGATATACTGTAAAGAAGGCCTCCGAAACGGCAGCCCTGTCAATATTATCCTGGAGTGCCTGTGGAATAAGGCTCTTGTCATCTAAAAGCTTTAGCAGGGTTTTCTTATAATCACTGGCAGAAATAACATAATCCGCGTCATAAAAGGTATTTTTGCATGAGACTCCAACTGCGGCCCCGTTTTTTGTGATTATCTTGTCGACATAGGAGTTCAGCTTCAAATCCCCGGCCAATTTTTTGAAGTTTTCTGCGAGAATGTTAGCCCATGATTGCATACCGTCTTTTACAGTCCAATAGTCGGTGAACATCGCCGATAAACCACTCCCAAACATGGCCGGCATATCCGGATAGCCGAATCCGCTGAACAGCTTGAATAGCTTTGAGTCTTTTTCAAAATATTGGGCGGCAAACTCCGATGACGTCATGTTGCCATACAACTTGGTTAATTTCATTTGCTTCGGACCGCTCAGGATGTAGGGGAGCATTGATGTTAACATTTTAAGCCCGCTGTAAAGAAAGGGCATGGGTTCATCCACGTTCCCCATCAGGCCGGCTATTTTGTCCAGATCTGAGAAAACCGCATCCAGCTTTTCTTTATCGGACGGGAAAGCAGAGTAAATCATTTTTTTATAATCATCGTAATTCTCAGGAGTTCCGTCGAAATCCTCTGAAACGAACCGCATTCTCTGTCTTACGAAGTTTATCTTTTCAAATACTCCGATGTCCTTCATTGCCTTGAATACCGATGCTGAGGCTTCAAAGGAAAGAGTGCCGCTTTCAAAGTAATACCCCTTCTTGTAAAATCCGGCGGTATAGCCGCCAGGCATGCTGTGTGATTCAAATATGGCTACTTTATGCCCCTTCTTTGCAAGAAGGTTGCCGGCAATAAGGCCGCCGATCCCCGAACCGATTATTATGACATTTTTCATTTCCCATTCTCCTCGCATATCTTATGTTCTCCACTATTCCATATATATTCCCCTAGTGTTCCCATTGTCAAGACAGATATTGCAAAAAAAATAAATAACAGTTCTCCTTCGATAAAAATGCTACTACGCTGCTTGGGATGAAGAGCCTGGAGTAATGCCTGATGTGGATTGTCCACATTGTGGGAGAGAAATGTTATATACGGATAGAGATAGACCATAGCGAACCTATCCCTGGTTTAATTTAAGTCGCCCGATAGGGCGAATTTGTTCTATTGGTATAATTTACTATAATAAAAAGTGGAACTTTAACACGTGCTTAATTACAATCTTACAGTCTTATTGGATAATAAAAAAAAGTATATTCTTTGTGGGGTATTATATGACGAACTCTAGTGTTACTGCAATTTTTAACCGGTTCATCTGCAACACTACGATAAGTGTATCCTCGTTAGCCCTTTCACTTCAGGCGGTAAACAGCTCCACCAGTACACATCCTTTCATTAATGAACAAGGAAGGCGAATACTTTATAACGATGGCAACAAAAAGGCAGCCCAGTTATTCTACTTGTTCGCCGGGCAACTGGACAGCGGCGTGGTTTGGATTGACAAAGGTTTGAAGAGCGCCTGCCACCATTATAATCCGAATACTGGCTCAGGGTTCTGGCTCTGTCCGAATGCCGCGGATAAATGCACCGACTTGTTTTCTAAAGCAATTAAATTATGGCGCAGAGAGAAACACGCGCTGGCGATATTCTTCCTCGGCGCCGCAGTCCACCTGGTCCAAGATGTCTGTGTGCCGCATCACGCTTCCTGCAAAATTTTTAACGGTCATCTGGACTTTGAATTATGGGTGGAAAAAAGGAAAAGCAATTATCAGATTGTAAGCGACGGCACTTATGAAATCTCTGATAAGCCGGCAGAGTGGATAGCTGAAAACGCCAGGCTGGCCAAAAGGTACTGCCACCTTGTGGAAAACAATTTACCAGGGGATTACCACCAGGCTGTTGAAGTCTTGCTTCCCCGGGCGCAGCGCACTACAGCCGGTTTTTTTATGCATTTTTACAACACCATCTATAATGGTAAAGGTGATTGATAGATGAGGGTTGCAATCTTTACAGATACGTTTATACCCCAGGTGAACGGGGTTGCCGGCAATACCGGAAGGCTGGCCGATGCACTCACAAAGCGGGAAATACCCTGCATGGTTCTTTCACCGGATACTGGCTATGAAGGCGGCCAGGGTTATAATGTATATTTTACAAGACGATTTAGTTTTCCCGCTTACCCGGAATGTAAAATAGCATTGCCAAATTACTTGAAAATGTGCCGGCAACTCGATTTATTTAAACCGGACCTTATTCATCTTGTAACTCAATTTTCTATCGGCTTGTGCGGCTTAAGGTATGCCTGCTCGACCAGTATACCTGTAATCAGTTCTTACCATACAAATTTCCCCCAGTACCTATCCTATTACAGGCTGGCTTTTCTTACTCCCTGGGTCTGGAAATACTTTCGCTGGTTTCATAACAAGTGTCTGAAAAACTACTGCCCGTCAGAAACAACAATGAAATTGCTCAAGGAAAATGGTATCCGGAACCTGGATTTGTGCGGGAGCGGGGTGGATATTGCTCTCTTTAACCCTAATAAACGAAGCCCGGCTTTTATCTCCAAGATTGGCGCGGACAATAAAACCATCTTACTGTACGTTGGACGGCTGGCAAAAGAAAAAGACCTGGATATGTTGATGGAAGCGGTAAGGGTTCTTAATAACTCTTTCCAAGACATATGCCTGGTAGTTACAGGCGACGGCCCGTTGACAAAAACGTTGAAGCGGAATGCGCCGGAAAATGTGATTTTCACCGGGTACCTAAACGGTGAGGAACTTGCTGAAGCATACGCCTCCAGTGATATTTTCGTTTTTCCCTCCACTACTGAAACATATGGCAATGTAATACTGGAAGCTATGGCTTCGGGGCTGCCTGTGGTGGCGCCATATTCCGGAGGGATACAGGAAAACCTGATAGACAAATATAACGGTCTAACCTGCAGACCTCGCAATTATGGTGATATTGTGGCAGCGGTAACAATGCTCAAAGAAAATGATCAACTGAGGGAAGCCCTGGGCAATCAGGCCCGGACCTTTGCTCTGAAGAAGTCCTGGGATAAAATATTAGGTGACCTCATTACAGATTATTTTGAATTGGTTAAGAATAATATGCGAAAGTTGCAATAAATTCGGCACAGGTTATTTCACACGGGCCGGTCATGATCGAAATAAAGGGCTGACCATGTGCCCGGAACCCTGGCAGGCGCGCTGAATAGAGGCATGTTTGCCGCCAAGTGGCACCGGGCATGGCGTTTTGGAGAATATTGCCGGTGTTGTTATCCAGCATCAATGTGTTCAAAATACCAAAACGAGAGACCTGAATATGAATATAATTCCTATTTTGAAAGCCTGCTCTTAAAAGTGGAGCTTTGCTTTTTATAATATATTTACAAAAAATAAACGACAAAATAACAGAAAAAACGCGAAATATTAACGTTTTAGTGCTAAATTAAGAATGTCCATATTACCATCCTTTTAAATAATTACTTACCAAAGCCTCCTTTTGACACACATTCCTCTTCACCGCCGTACTGGCGGTATTTTTCTATAATTTCCAAGAATATTTTCCATTCCGGCAGAGGTACCCTCATCGGCATATCCGGTCTTTTAAACATTCCTTATATACAAACAATTGGAGGTTTATTACTGGTTTGGATCGCGGTAAAACTTCTGGTTGAAAAAAGAGAGGAAGAAGAATTGGAAGCATCTATCAACATGCTTCAAGCTATTAAAACAATTATTATTGCCGACCTTGTAATGAGCTTAGATAACACCCTCGCCGTAGCTGCAGCCAGCAAAGGAAATTATTTATTATTAATAGCTGGCTTAACACTCAGCATCCCAATTGTTACCATGGGAAGTCAAATAATCGCTTCGCTTATGAATAAGTTTCCGGCTTTAGTCTATTTGGGCGCCGGCTTCATATCCTGGACGACCGGGGAGATGATTAACGGAGATAAGAGAGTTGCACCCTTCATGTACCACTATGTGCCTGAGAATTTGAAATCGTTGCTTCCCGCAGTTATAACAGCACTTGTTATTTTTGGGGGATGGTGGCTGAAAAATCATTAGAATTTCTATCATTTTCATAAAATTAACAGGAATTTAAAAAAGGCAAAATATTATTTACATATAACTATAACAATAATTTGGTACAATCCCTGATATACCAAAACATAGCATATGGGGGGATATCTTATGATACACATAGTTAATAAGCTACCTGCGTTACAATCTATATAGAAAGACATTTTTCGTGTTAAATGCATTTTATTGAGGTATAATCCGAGAAGGGGAACTTTGATAATGAAAATCGCGAATAGTATAAAATTCAAGCTAATTATCACTATTATCGTCATTTTAGTAACAGCCTTGGGCACTCTTTCATACCTAAGTTATTATAAGGCGGAGCAAGCCCTCGTCAACAATATGCAGCAGAATATCACTTACTTGGCTACGGCAACCGGTAAAGAGGTTAGTTTATGGCTGGAAGAGCATAAAGTTAAAATTGATACTCTGGCTAACTCACCGGTAATTGCCGGAGGTAATCGTGATGTAATCCTAACTTATCTAAACGCAGAGCTAAAGCGTAACAACGAGTATGAAACATTTGCCGTAGCCGACGAAAAAGGCGATTTTTACACAACAGGAGGAGCGACAGGCAATGCCAGTGATCGTGAATACTTTAAACAAGCATTTGCTACCGGTCAAATAGTGATTTCTGATCCGCTCGTCGATCGCACAACCGGAAAACTGGTCATTATGTTGGCAGCTCCCTTAAACAAAGACAACAAAGTTACCGGTCTCTTGTTGGGAACCCTCCCGGTAGATGAATTAGTACAGGAAATTGGTAAGATAAAAGTGGGCGATACTGGCTACACCTTCATGATTCAAGGGGATGGACTTTGTATTGCCCATCCCAATAAAGACATGGTCATGAAAGTGAACTTATTGAAAGACAGCGGCCTGCATCCAAAGCTGATTGAGGCTGCTCAAGAGATGACAAGAGGCGAAAGCGGCGTCACCCGCTACATTTTTGAAGGGGTGGACAAGTTCACGGCCTACGCGCCGGTACCTGGCAGTTCATGGTCTCTGGGAATTACTTGCCCCGTAACGGAACTATTGAGCGAGCTTAAATCCCTGACTGTCACTTCAATCGCCTTGACTCTGGTTATCTTGTTTATCGCGTGTGGCATCGCGGTCGCCTTGGCCAACCAGATAGTCAAGCCCGTCCAGGTCCTTAAGCGCGAGATTGGTTTGCTGGCGGAAAATGGCGGCGACTTGACTCAGGAGATCCGGGTACGCGGCAAAGACGAGATAGGCGACTTGGCCAACGCTGTCAACCGGTTTCTTGCCAACCTGAGAATAATCATGACAGAAGTAAAAGGAGCTGCCGATAAGGTTGCCGGGACAGCCGGCCAGCTTACTTTAAGCGCTCAACAAACATCGGCGGGCGCCAGCGAAACCGCCGCCACTATGGGTGAAATCGCCTCCACGGTTGAACAGTTTAGTTATAATGCGCAGAATATATCCCACGCTTCGGAGTCCGCCGCCAATCATGCCGGCGCTGGCAACCAGGGAGTCGCCAGAATTACCGAGCAAATGCATAGTATTGCCGACTCAACAGCAGTGGTTTCCAAAGCTATCGACGGGCTAAAAATGAAGTCACTTGAGATCAGTAACATTGTCGGGCTAATTACAAATATCGCCGACCAGACCAATTTGCTGGCTCTGAACGCCGCCATAGAGGCGGCCCGGGCCGGGGAGCAGGGTCTGGGATTCGCCGTCGTGGCTGAAGAAGTCAGAAAGCTGGCCGAGGAAGCGACCTCTGCTACCAAGAGAATAAACTCTCTAATATGCGAAATCCAACTTGAATCCGATAGAGCGGTGGAAAGCATGGCTGAAAATAGTAATGAGGTAGCGGCAGGGACAAAAATTGTTCAAGAAGTTGGCGGTAGTTTTAAAGAAATTATTGACGCTGTGCGGGATTTGACAACACAGGTTCAGAACATGGCGGCAGCTACTGAACAAATATCTGCCGCGATCCAAAACGTGGCGGCTTCCACAGAGGAACAAACCGCAGCCATGGAAGAAGTCTCGGCTTCTGCAGAATCTTTATCCAGTTTGTCTGTCGAGTTGGACACTCTGGTAAACAAATTCAAAGTATAGCTACAAAAATCATCAAGCAATGACAAAAAACTATATTTATGCCATAAAGGTTGCATACATGCAACCTTTTTAATCCAATAAAAAGGGTGCGGACACAGAAAACCGCACCAAGACATTAAATTAACAGGTGAGCGTTGATTATCTTCTGCATATAACTCCTGAAAATCGAGCAAATATATATTTCTACCCTCACTCATTATTATCGCACTGCAACTTTAACCATAGTCCCGTCTAAAACTATGGTAGAATGCGCGTCAACAATGGAAGAACGCTTCACCATAGATTTTCATTATAAGTTTCATTTGAATAACTTTGATATGACGGATTCCAGCCAAACGCCCAATTATCATTTTCTAAAACAGTGCAGTGTTCCAATTCACAACGAACACAACGGCTTGTTACAATCCTCCCGATCCTGCCGCATACCGGGCAAACCTGGATTCTCGCTTTCGGAATATTCCTATCCAGGTTCCATTCCCAAGCTGGGCAGGCGCAGTTTTTGCAAACCATTTTCCCCTCCTTTTTATCCGGCCTTTCCCCCGCCGGACTGGGGTAAATTTCACATTAAAGAAGTTCTACTCCCAAAGCGGCCAAAGAACTGCGTTCGGTCCGGTTTAAAGTGATATGCGCGTATATCTGCCGCCCCTTGAAGGCCTCGATTAAAGTTACAAAGCCGTTGTTCGTGGCTGTCAAGCGGCAGTTGTCGATCTGCTGGATGTCCCCGGTTATCACTATTTTTGTTCCCTTCCCCGCGCGCGTGATGATTGTTTTAACATTTTCCTTGGTTAGGTTCTGCGCCTCATCAATAATCACCCACTGTCCGGGAATTGAGCGTCCGCGGATATAGGCCAGGGCTTCCAGTTCAATATAGCCTTCTTCCATAAACCTGCCGACTTGCTCGGCAGGTGATGATTTTCTGTCATACTTATTTCCGGCAAAACCACTGAGTAAGAATTCCAGGTTGTCAAAGATAGCTCCCATCCAGGGCGAAAGCTTCTCTTCTTTATCACCCGGCAGCGCCCCGATGTCCTGGCTGTGTGGAATAAGCGCCCGGGAAACAATCAGCTTGCTGTATAAACCCTTGTTGATAACCTGGCACAAGCCCGCGGCTAGGGCCAGTAAGGTCTTCCCCGTACCCGCCGGGCCAAGAATGCTCACCAGTTGAATATCCGGATTGAGCAGCGCGTCCATCAAAAAGCGCTGTTCCACGTTCCCTTCCGCCGGGCCGATGCCAAAAGCTTGCAAGTCACGCCGCAAGGGCACTATGGTTTGATCATCGACGCGATAGCGCCCGTAGTGTGTTCCTCCCGTCTTGTCAACCATTTTGACATATTGATTGGCCAGCAGTGGATAATCGGTAGAAAAATAATTGAGCTGGTAAAATTTTTGAATATCCTGGGCTGATATCTGAATTTCACACCAGCCGGAATATAAATTTCCCAACTCAACATTTTCAACTATGTAGTTTTCAGCCGGTATACCTAAAATATCAGCGATCAACCTGGTGTAAATGTCTTGAGTGATCAGCTCCAGCGGCTCTTCTTCCTCCATGATGCCTTTGCTGACGGTAAGGATCCGGTTATTTATCTTGTTCTTTGATAAAATCTCGGGAAGTTGAACATCGGTATGATTTACTTCCACTTTGAAGAAGTGTCCGGTTTTGAGATGGACGCCTTGGTGAAGTTTCGGCCTCAACCCGTCAAGAAATCTAATCGCGCTGCGGGCGTAAAGGCCTCGCTGGTCTTCCAAACCTTTAAAATTATCCAGTTCGTGAATAACCGCAAGGGGCAAGATGATCTTACAGGGAGGGAACGATTGGATTATTTCTTCTATGGGTCGATCCAGCAGAACATTGGTATCTAGAACCCTTACTGTCAAGTTTACTACCCCCTATCTCCATAATCGTATTGTGTTGGACATGGTAGCGCGCCCTCGAGTTTATTATAAAAGATAATTATTAAATACAAACTAATTACTTATTAACTATTGGTTATTTCTTTGTAAAATGTTATATCTATTATCATTTAGGTATTCAGAATTCAGAATATTTCAAGATGTTTAACCATTCTTTTATTCTGACTCCTGAATTCTGACTCCTGACTCCTGTTATATGGTTTTAAATTTAAGCAGCTGGCCCTGGAGACTTTGGGCCTTTACAGCCAACTCTCTGGCCAGTTCCGCCACTTTCCTCGCTGAAGAACTATGCGCGTCCGTAATTGCGTCTGATTCCATTTCCGCCGTCCCGGCTACGGACCTCATCGTCAAAACTACCTGTCCGGTACCCGTGGAGATTTGTTCCATACTCCGGCTTATTTCCGTTATGCGTTCATCGGCATTTGCTATGGAGCGATAAATATTATTTAAATATCCTTCAGCGTTACCGGTCAATAAGAGACCTTCCTTTGCTCCCTTTCTGCCTGCTTCCACCTTCTCCAACACAGCTTTGCTTTCAACTTTGACGGCATTTGTCAACTCGCTTATTTCTTTAACCGATTGTCCGGCAATTCCCGCGAGTTTCCTTATTTCATCAGCCACCACGGAGAAACCTCTACCGTATTCCCCTGCCCGCGCCGCCTCTATTGAAGCGTTTAATGATAAAAGATGCGTTCTTTCTGATATGTCTTTGATTATATCCAATACTTGTCCGACTTTGTCCAGATGTCCGCTCAGAAACTCAACAGAACGCGATTGGTCTTCCATTAGGGTGAAATTCTCATTGATGTTTTCCAAGATGCTTCTGAGAGCCGAACGTCCACTTTCCACCGCCATCCGTACCTCGCGGCCGGCTTCTTCCGTCTCAAAAATCCTGGCGGATATTTCCTGAACCGAAGAAGCCATATCATTAACCAGCAAGCCTGTCTCTTGGATTAATTCTACCTGGTTGTCCGCGACAAAATTTATCTTTTTACTGTTTGCCAGGAGATCTTCCACCAGGGTTTGGAATTCATTTATCAATATTGCCAGATCGTTTAACATTTTGTTAAAACTTTTCCCCAAAACAGAATACTCCAAACCAACCCCTTCCTCATGGGCGCGCACAGTCAAATCACCTGTTCCCGCTTTTCCCGCGACCTGCAGCATGGCGGCCAACGGTACGGCAATCCTTCTGGACACAAAAAAGCAAATCAAAAATGAAGCGGCAATAGCAACCAGACCGATTGTCAGGGTAAAGTTTCTCAGTTTATTTATCGGGGCCATATAATCATCCACAGAAATACAAGAAACGTAAATCCAATTTTTCCCTGGTATATTGACATAAGCAGCGTTATACTTACTCCGTCCATTTTCAAAAAATAAAGTTCCACTTTTTTTCTTAATTATTTCCTCAATGGCAGGTTGGGGAATAAAGTCGCTTTGTCCTGTTTTTTCGCCTAGTTCAATTACATTACGGCCATCTCCATCGATCAACCGCAATTCTGCCCCGATCCCCTTATTACTGAAATATGCTAATTCCTGGGTCATTAAATAACCGGCTTTGTTTCTTAGTTCCCTGCTATCTACTGTTGAGGTAAAAAGTTCAATTTTATCCCCAACGTTTTTTACCGAAAGATTTAAGTTATCTGTAATCAATCTTTCCATGTTGCTTTTTAATGTGAAATATGTTGTACCCCCTAACAAAATTACAACGAGAATAACAAGGGTGGTGAACATTATCATAATTTGGGTTTGAAACTTTAAATTAAACCACCATTTACCAAACTTCTGAAATGTTTTTCTGTTGATAATATCTGTTGTTATCATCCTCACACCTCCTAATTAACCCTTAAGTGGCAGTCATCTTCCGGTGTATTCTCCTGCCAAGCCAGCGGGCCGTCAGGTTGAAGCCAAGCACAAACAGGATCAGCACCGCCGCGGAGCCGTCCGCTACCCTGCGCAGGTCGGGGATAAGCCCCTCGGCGTTAATCTTCCATATATGAACAGCCAGGGTTTCCGCCGGGCGGAACGGGTTTAGAGGCGAGGATCCGCTGAAAATATTCCACTGATTAAAATTCATTGCCGGGCTGGCCATGCCGGCGGTAAACAGCAACGCCGCGGCCTCTTCAAATACCCTGCCGCAGGTGATCACGACACCACTGATTAAGCCTGGAAAAGCGGCCGGCAACACTACCCTGCAGATTGTCTGCCAGTGGTTGGCGCCCAGGGCCAAGCTTCCCTCGCGCAGGCCGTCCGGCACACCGCGAATAGACACCTCGGTGATCCTGATCATGAATGGAAGGTTCAGCACCGTCAGGGCAAGCGCGCCCGAGATTAGCGAGTAACCCCAGCCGGTCATATTGACGAAAACCAGGAGGCCGAAAAGACCGACTACAATTGAAGGCAGGGAATTCAATGTCTCAATGGATAGTCTGATTGCTTCAGTTAACTTGTTGGTACCCGCGTATTCAGACAGATAAACCCCGGCCAATAGACCTATGGGAATTGTAATGGACATGGACAGCAGCAGGAGATAAAAAGTATTAAAGATCTGCGGCCCGATACCTCCGCCGGCGCTGATTGCCTGTGAAGGCTTTGTTAAGAAACCCCAGTCAATATACTTTCCTCCATGGTAAAGTATGTAACCGATTATGGCGCCCAGAAAAAAAATGACGGCAAGGGCGCCGGACCAGAATATTACAGTGGCGATCCGATCGATGCGGCGTGAATTCATCGGGCTACTCCCCCTTTACGTACGACAAAACGTAAAACCAGAATAAAAAAACAAGACATCATCAAGGTAAATAAACCCATTGACCAGAGCGCGTTGTTCCATAAGGAACCCATTGGCGTATTGCCCATATCCATGGTAATAGCGCCGGTCAAAGTAATCACCGGATCTATAATTGATGTAGGCATTTTTCTCATATTGCCGATTACCATCTGTACAGCGAGCGCTTCGCCGAAAGCCCTGGCCAGCCCCAGCACAATACCAGTGATTAAACCGTTGCGGGCGGCAGGAATAAGGACATGGCAGATGGACTGCCAGCGGGTGGAACCCAGTGCCAGCGCCGCCTCTTTATATTCACGGGGCAAGGATCTCAGGCTGTCTGTCAACACGCTGACGATAGTGGGCAGAATCATTATTGACAGCACCAGAAAGCCGGCCAGGATGCTAAAACCCATGCCGCCAATATTATCCCGGATAAAAGGAACCAACAGGCTTAAACCGATATACCCGTAAACCACGGATGGAATACCGGCCAGGAGCTCGATTGAAGGCTGCAAGAACCTCTGCCCCCAAGACGGCGCGATTTCGGCCATAAATACGGCGCAAATGATGCTGAGCGGCGCGCTCAAAAGAACAGCCAGCGCCGCGATTGTTATGGATCCAAAAATAAAAACCAGCACGCCGACTTGCGGGCCGCCATTTTCCGGCGGTCGGTCGGGCCACCATTGAGTGGAGAATAAAAACTCCTTAACACTGACCCCGTTGATTATAAAAGTAGACATTCCTTTTACGGTAATAAACGACACAATTGATACAACAGAAATTATTGCAATAACCGCCGCCCCCATGGTTAGGAGTCTGCCCAGCAATTCGCTGTTCAGTCTAAATGCCCCAGTTGCAACATTATTTTTCATCAATATCACTCCCCGATTCCACAATCAATCTACGGCGTTTTTTCAAAAACAGGGCCGGGTGACGGCCCTGTTTATTGTCCAATAAAATAATTTTCTGCTGGAACGCTGCGCAGACTATTTATTTTTAACGCTGCCATCCACACTTCTGACAATTTTCATTTCAGTCCCCGGAATATAACCAAGCTGAGGAACAATATTTTTCTGCACCTCATCAGTCATCATGAAATTCAAAAAAGCTTCCGCCACCCCGCTTGGCTTGCCCTTGGTGTAGCTGTGTTCATATCCCCACACCAGGTACTTGCCGGTAGTGATATTTTCTTTGTTGGGCGCAACTCCGTCCAGGCTGACAGCCTTTACGCTGCCGTCCAGATAAGACAGCGCCAGGTAGCCAATCGCCCCGGGAGTATCGTGAATAATCTTGCGGACTGTGCCCGAAGAATCTTCCTCAATGCCGGTGGCCTCCTCAGCGCCGCCCAGCGCAAATTTCTTGAAGACCGCCCGTGTGCCGGAAGCTTTCGGGCGGTTCACCAGCACTATTTTTTGATCAGGACCGCCCACGCTGTTCCAGTTAGTTATTTTACCGGTAAAAATATCCACCAACTGTTGCTTTGTCAGGTTGTCAATAGTAATTGCCGGGTTAACCACCGCAGCCATGCCGACAACACAAATCTGGTGGTCAGTAAGTTGTGAAGCATCGATACCTTCCTTTTCTTCAGCGTAAATATCCGAATTACCGATGTCAGCCGCTCCCTGCGCGACCTGGGTGAGGCCGGTGCCGCTGCCGCCGCCCTGCACCACTACTTTGGCATTCGGATTCTTGGCCATGAACTGAGTCGCGGCCTGTTCCATCAGCGGCTGCAGGGCGGTGGAACCCACCGCGGTAATGTTGCCGGACAACTGCTGGGCCTTGTTATCCGTCCCTTGTTGAGCCGCCTGTCCGCCGCAGCCGGCCAACGCTATCACAGTCGACAGGCACAATGCGGCAACTACCATAAATTTTGCTTTTTTCAGCAAGTCTTTCTCCTCCTTGTAACTTTTTTATATGATAAGTGGCTTTTACAACGCCACAAATTTTCAGTGCGTCTCCCGAAAACGATAGCCCACCCCGCGCACCGTTTCGATATATTCCGGGTTGGCCGGATCTTTTTCAATCTTCAGGCGTAAGTACCTGATATGAACGTCTACGGTGCGTGATTTCCGGTCATAATCGTATCCCCAGATTTTTTCCAGGAGCGAATCCCTGGTAAATACCCGGCCAGGGTTAGCTACCAGCAGGTAAAGAAGTTCAAATTCTTTCTGGGTAAGTTCCAGTCTTACCCCGTCAAGCAACGCTTCGTACTTCTCCGGCTGAATTAACAAACAGTTTACCCTTACCTCTTTTTTTGCAGCCTCCTCCTCGACAGGAGGCTGCTTGCGGCGCAGGTGAACCTTTACCCTGGCCACCAGTTCCCTGGGGGAAAATGGCTTGGTGATGTAGTCATCCGCGCCCAGCTCCAGCCCGAGCACCTTGTCCAGCATTTCATCCCTGGCGCTTAACATAATGACTGGAATGGAGGCGCTTTGCCGGTTGGACTTTAAGATGCGGAGCACGTCAAAACCGTCCATTCCCGGAAGCATTTTATCCAGAATAATCAAATCAGGTGTTTTTTCGCCGGTTAACTTAATCGCGTCATTCCCATTAGTTGCTTCAATTACCTGAAAGCCTTCTTTTACCAGGTTATACTTCAGAAGCTGCAGGATATTGACCTCATCGTCCACAACCAGGACTAGCGGCATCTCAAATCACCCTTTTTCATCAACAACTTTCAATAAAACCAATCCGGCCCCTGCGGTCATGAACATATACACTGCCGGGAATGGATTTGGCATAACATTTTAGCTGCGCGGCCTTTTCAGACAGAGTCTTCAAGTCCGCCTTTTCACCTCCTTCGCACTCGATAACAGCCATGGACACTGATATAAATGGGAACCACTTGGCCCGCCCTTCCCTGTCGTACCCGAGAATCCTGCCCTCCTTTCGATCCTCCGGCAGATAAAAGGATTTAATCAAGCGGTCAAAATACTTGATGATCCGTTCACACAGCGCGTCCGTACGTTCTCTTTCAGTAACCATGATAAAATCGTCTCCACCGATATGTCCCAGAAAATCTTTCTCACTGCCGTATTTGTTAATTACACTATTCAATAGCTTCGAAGTGAACAAAATGACTTTGTCACCGTTCTCAAAACCATATTTGTCGTTGTATATTTTGAAATTGTCCAAATCAAAGTAGACAACACTAAAAATCGGACTTTCTGTTGCACGCTTGAGCAACTCCTGCTCTATGCTAATGTTGCCCGGCAAACCGGTCAGGGGATTGGCCCCCCTGGCCAGCTCCAGGCGGATCCTGGTCATGGTGTCCAGGAGGTTTTGAACCGAAACCACGCCTTTCAGTAAATTGTTCTTTGTTACGATGATATGGTCGTAGAGTTTGAGCCGGTCACGGTTCATAGCCACCTGAGACACTAACTCAATGGTCGCGTCCTCCTCGACAACAAGTGGGGAAACATCCATAATCATAGAAATTGGACGCTTGTAATAAAGAGGAACCCCATACTGCGTGCCAAGGTGGCGGTAAAGAAGATGGCGCATAACCAGCCCCAGGGGTTCTCCTTCATCTGCCACCACCACGCCCGCAAGAAGCTCGTCATTATCCAAAATTTCTTTGACTTCCCGCACAAGAGTGTTTTTTTCAACACAGACGGCGTTTTCAGTAATGCTGCCCACCGGGAAGGCAGGTTTCCAGAAACGGTTGCGATTATTGGATGCCAGGTGGATTATTTTCGCGAAAACATCATCACTGATATGCTCCTTTGGATAAGCAGGCTTGCCTAGCAAGAAACCCTGTCCGTAATGCACGCCCATCTTGGCAAGCGTATTCAACTCTTCCTCATCCTCAATGCCCTCCGCGATAATCGAGCAACTAATCTTTTCGGCAAATGTCGTGAATGTCTCCAGAAGCGCTCTCTTCACCCGGTTGGCATGAATGCCTCTGACCAGAGACATATCGATTTTAATAAAGTCCGGTCTTATTTCAGCAATCGATTGGAGACATGAAAATCCGGAACCGGCATCGTCAACCGCCACCAGGAAACCCTGACTACGGTAATATTCAAGAGTCTTATTGAAACAGGCAAAGTCATCAATACAGTGCCTTTCGGTTATCTCGAAAACAACATTGCATGGATTCAAGCCCATTTCTTTGATTAACTTTATGGTTTCACCCCTGACAAAGTTTGGATCACCGAGGGAACGGGGGTGGATATTCAAAAAAAGCTTCTGGTCGGCTCCCAATCTGCCAAGCTGATTGATGGACACCTGACGGCAGAGCTTTTCCAGCGGGTAAAGCAGGTTTACTTCTTCAGCAAAAGAAAAGATAACATCCGGATTGTGAAAATAGCTGTCCCGGGGTCCTCTGGTAAGCGCTTCCCAACCCAAAACACAACCTGATTGAAAAGAAATGATGGGCTGGTATACAGCGTTAAACCCCGTGCCGTCAAGAAGTTCTTTAAATTCATGCAGCAGTTTTGCTTTTTGTTGATCTATAGAGCCTTTGGCGACACTCTGCGCTTCCCGCACGGCATTATACAGCTGGCTTTCCAAATTTCCGGACCTGTGGCTGATGACGGCGCAGCCTACATGGATTTCAAGTGCCCTTCCGGCTAATTTAATAATTTCTTGCTTTAAATTCTTCTTTAATTTAATTCGTAAAGTTAATGGCATTTCTCTCAGTATCGCCGCGTCCGGCACTTGTTCCACCGCGATAAGCGCGACATAATCATCACCCCAAAGGTTTTCCACGGCCAGCACCTTCGCATCCGGGAACAGCCCGGGCATTATATGCTGCAGGGCTTTTTTAAATGTCGCGAGCACACGCATGGCTATTAAATGCCCGTTTATCTGTTCAATTTCATGGAATCTGGCAATGTCAAAGTAAAATACCACTACTGAGTTTAACTTATCAAGACAGGACCCGATTGTTCTCAACAATGCCGGATTCTTTAAATGTTGTTGGCTGAAAATATAACTGTTATTAACGCTGGAAAATTTGACAAACCGCTCGAACAGACCAGCAACTTTTGTTATAACGTTGTTGATGGTAAACACCCCCCACTACACATTTTTCTGTCAGTGCTCATGGTTGGTTGAATGTTACGTTTAATATATACCTACGATGTTAAATAATGTTTATTAATGAATTAACGTTTCGTTAAATGAAGATTATATTTATGTAATATGCCCAAAGGTCACTTATCCACAAATAGCAGAATGTATATTTCCCTAACAATAAGAAAACCCGGCAATTAATACCGGGAAAGGAGAGGAGATAGCTAATATTTCTGATTTGTCAGCGATTCGTTTAATAGTATACCTAATCGTTTAATTCTTTGCGTTCACCGGTTGCCAGGTAAACAATCCGTTCACCGATGTTGGTCGCATGATCGGCGATCCGTTCCAAGTGACGGCTGGCGAACAGGAGAGCGGTTGCCTGGTTGATGGTCTTCGGATTTTCCATCATATATATAAGCAGTTCCCGAAAGACCTGATTATGCAGACTGTCCACCAGATCGTCTTCTTTAGCCATAGCAACGGCAAGTTGAACATCCTCCCGCACATAGGCATCCAGGGACTCTTTCACCATTTTCTGGGCAATTTGCGCCATCCGGGGAATGTCAAGCAGAGGTTTGATCAAGGGCTGGCATGCTATCCTTCTGGTTATCTTGGCAATATCACATGCCAGATCAGCCATTCTTTCCAAGTCGGTAATGATCATCAGTCCTGTCGCAATGCGCCGCAAATCCTTGGCTATTGGCTGCTGGGTAGCAATGAGCTTCAGGCATTTATTCTCTATCAATTGATGCTGTTCGTCGATAAGCACATCTCCGTCGATTACAGCTTGAGCCATATTTTCATCCTGCTTGGCAAGGGATTCTACTGCGCGGGAAATGGCCTCTTCCACATAAAAACCCATGCGTGTAATCTCTTGTTGGAGTTCACTTAAAGCCTGATCAAATGTTGCCCTGGTCCTCATGTGTGATGTTCATTCTCCTTTCATCGCCTGCCTGTTTTAGCCAAAGCGGCCAGTAATGTAATCTTCTGTACGCTGATCCGACGGTTTAGTAAATATTACTTCGGTTTTGCCGTATTCAATCAGATCGCCGTTTAAGAAAAAAGCGGTGACACCGGAAACACGGGCGGCTTGCTGCATGTTATGAGTTACAATAACAATAGTGTAGTCGTTTTTTAACACTTGAATCAACTCTTCAATTTTCATAGTTGCCAGCGGGTCTAAGGCTGAAGTGGGCTCATCCATTAGCAGCACCTCAGGCTCCACCGCAAGCAGCCGGGCGATGCACACCCGCTGCTGTTGACCGCCGGAAAGTCCCAACGCCGACTTATGTAGCCTGTCTTGCACCTCGTCCCACAGAACTGCCGCGCGCAAGCTCTTCTCTACAATCTCATCCAATTTGCGCTTGTTTCTCTCCCCGTGAATACGCGGCCCGTATGCTACATTATCATAAACCGACATCGGAAAAGGGTTGGGGCGCTGAAATACCATACCCACCCTTTTGCGCAGGTTAACCACGTCTTCGTCCTGGCGGTAGATATCCATGCCATCCAAAAGCACCACACCGTCCACTCTTACTCCCTCGATCAAGTCGTTCATTCTGTTCAAGATGCGCAAAAACGTCGACTTGCCACAGCCGGACGGTCCAATAAGAGCTGTAACCTGGTTTTCCTCTACTTCCAGGTTCACGTTCTTTAGGGCTTGAAAATCCCTGTAATAAAGGTTTAATCTTTCAACAGATATTTTTGACGATGTCAAGCTGTTTGCCCCCTCAGTCAGGCTGACCATTCTAGTATTAACGCAAACATGTGTCGTATAAATTATAATTGAGCCAGGTTATATTATTATTATCGCTTTGTTAAATGCCCTGTTAAATATTGTTAAATTTAGATTAATTCTATGCATATTTTTTAAATAAAAAAATGATCATGCCGCAAGCTTCACGGGTTATGTGCATTGGTTAATGGAAAAAAGTCAGAGCTGCCAGTACCCCAATTAAGACTCCTACAATAACTTCCATTGGCGTGTGTCCCAAGTTTTCCAAAAGGTCTTCACTCGGAGACACTCCTTCCTGGCGGCAAATCAAGTTAATGCGTCGGGCATGCTCACCCACAGCGCGTCTCAAGGTTATGGCGTCATAGATGACAATACCGCCAAAAACGGCTGCCACTTGAAAAAAGGGAGATGTCCAACCGTAAATAAGGCCCATAGTGATAGCAAGTGAAGTAACCACGGCAGCATGGGAACTTGGCATTCCCCCTGGTTGGAGGAGACGGTGCCAGGGCAGACTTTTATACCTGTGTAATGCCAGTAAAAGCTTTAGCCCTTGACATGCTACCAGGCTGCTCCCTGCAACAGATAGAAAATTTTCTAAAACCCCAACACTAGCAGGCATTAACATATTCACCTTCTAACATTACCTCCCGGAGTTGAAGTAAAAAGGAACAGCCGCACCAAACTCATTCCATAACCACCCGGTAAGTAAGGACGCAGGCAATAATCCAATCCCCACTATCATTGAATACATACCCAGCGCGCTCGCCTTTAAATTTTGAGGGGCTACGTCTGCCACTAGCGCCTTCTCGACTCCTTTTGTCAACCCGGTGTAAATTCCGTACAAGGCAAATAGCAACCAGTACCAACTGTTTGATTGAACAAAACCAAGGTAGACTACACTGTACAATAAGTATCCTGAAACCAGCAATCCTTTTCTTCCCAATCTATCTGATAAATGACCGGCAGGATAGGCAGATAATGAGGACACTGAGTAAAATACCAGGTATAGGAGAAGGACACCGGTTGTCGGCACTCCAGCATCAGATGCCCGAAGGATAAGGAACTGGTTTGAGGAATTGGCTATAGTAAAAAGAAGAATTACCAGCAATAAACGTTTTAATCGTTGCTCCAGACCACTCCACTTAAATTCAAATTTGTTTTGTTTTGGCTTGTGCATTTTCCTTTGACTCCCTAATCCAAAAAAGAAAACCAAATCCTATAACTACGGGTATAATCGAATAGAAAAAGACAACCGAAAAACCCTCGCTATTCCTGGATATAATCGCATAAGCTATTCCGGTGCCGGCAGCGGCTCCCAGCATATCCATCGCTTGGTGAATTCCAAAAGAGCGCCCATGCCTGCCTTTAACACCGGACTCGGCTATCATGGCATCGCGGGGTGCTGTTCTGACACCCTTGCCAATACGATCGAAGACCCGCCACAGGAAAACACCTATCCAGGAGCTTGCCGGGACCAGTAATACTCTTCCGACAGCGGAGAATCCATACCCGAAAATAGCCAAAAATTTACGATTATTCATCCGATTTGATCAAGTTTAATTTTTATAGCACCTGATTGTATGCAGACTGGCAATGCAAGCTGCTAGCCAGATACCCCCAGCGGCAAATCCGGCGACAACATCACTGGGAAAATGCACACCGAGATAAATACGGCTAATTCCAATGGCAAGTATAAGAGCACACGTTAGCACGATCACATACCATGACTGTTTGGATCGCTCCCGCAGGTTCATCCATAGCAAGTAGCCAAGCATTCCATAAAAGGCTGCGGAAACCATCGCATGTCCGCTGGGGAAGCTATAGCCTCCTGCTTCCACCAAATGACGGATATCCGGGCGGGAGCGGTGAAATATGTCTTTCAACAGTATATTCAGAACCCACCCGCCGGCTAGGCTGCTGGTCAACGCCACTGTTTCCCAGATATGTTTCAAACGAAAAATTAAATAGCCCCCTACCACCAGTAATAAGGTTATTTCCACAAAGGCGGACCCCAGCTGGGTAATGACTATGGCTAAACTCGTTAATCGTTCGGTGGCATAGCTTTGGACAAAGTTTGTGATCGATGCGTCAAATGTCCCGAGCTCTTGCTCTAAAAGATCTTCAGCCAGATTCGCGAACAACACCAAAAGAAGAGAACTGGCCACAATCCCCCAAGTCAGATGTTTACCAAACTTTTCGATGAGGGAATGGTAAGAGAAGTCATGCGGCCACTGGCTAAGCATCTGAGTTAACCTTCCCCGGCAGCAGGCTTGCTGCTAAAGCACCTGTGGCAAAGATAAATACAAGTATCCCCCATAATATACCTAATGCGGGGAAGTTGAGAAAAGCAACTAAAAATAGCGAGCCAATCAGAACCTGGTAATAAGGTTTTTGCCCCCAGTCAAAACTTTTTAACAATAACTCACCGATTATTGAACTTAAGGCTCCTAACCCGACAGATAATAGAATAAGAAGTATTAGTCCCAATAAAACGGCTACCGGTATGCCCCAGATTGTTACTGTAAGAGCCGCAAAGATCAGACCCAGGCCGATCGTTGCAAATAATCCCATCAAACCAACCTTTTGCGTATTGGACTGTAGCATTAGCTTTGCCTTTTTGACCCTGTTCTTGAACACAAATAAAGAAGCAAGGCTGATTAGTAAAATCAACAAGGCCAGAAACATTTTAGCCAGCTCGATCAAACCAAAAGCGCCAACACCCAATAGCAGACTGTTTAAATTCTTGTTAGTAAGATTAATATGGAAGAAACCTTTCCTAACCTGAGCCCCCGGTTCCTGGGTTAATTCTCCCCCTAATAAAAATACCGCGCCATTGACCCGGGCTGTGCTGGTTAAATTAAGATTGCCGTTGATCACAACCACGTCGTCGGTAACAAAGCCGGAAATGATTCCGTCTTCACCATAGAGGAATACATTTTCAACTCTCTGGCCTTCATTGACTGTCTTGCTATGCTCAAAGACAGACTCTACAGCAAAGGCATTGACAGAAAAACAGCTTAATAGCGCCATCAGAACTAGTAGGAAACATATCCTTCGTTTCATGAAATAAGCTCCTCTCTGGATAAAGCTGAATATACCCGCCCGAAGCCGTAAAAGGCGCCTATGGCTCCAACTGTCAGAATCAATCCCACGGCCAGGTTTGTTCTGTCTAACGGCAATTGCCAGCTTAGTTTTACCATAAGTGAAGTCACGGTTGCGAGGTGCTTGACAATAAAGCTGATCACTTCAAACAAAACAGAGCCGAAAAGAATTACTACGGTGCCCAGGAAAAACAGGCTTAGTAGTCCCCATGACTGAAGCAGCTTGTTGATAGGGTTCTGGCTATATCTCTCGGAGCTCTGAATTCGGTTTAGAATCTGTACTGTCAATAACGGACTCGCTACTGGAAGGGAAAATTGACGAACTACGCTCGAAAGCGCCTGTAATCTATTCAGAGTTTCCCTGCAATGAGCACAATTTTGCAGGTGGTTTTCAATAGCTTTGGCTTCTTCACTGGAGAGTTCTCCATCCAAATAGCCGGATAAATTCTCATTAGAGCAACTTAAATCAGACACCTCAAAAACCTTCTTCCCCCAGCTTTTTTAATAAAATCTTGCGGGCTGAGAATATGCGGGACTTGACTGTTCCGAGAGGGATATCCAAAATCTCACTGATCTCTTTATAGGAATAATCCTCCCATTCTCTCAGGATTAAAGCGGCTTTGTACTCGTCAGGCAGTGTTTTTAATGCATCGATCAATCGATCTTGTTGTTCCTTCTTTAGAGCAATTGTTTCAGGCTCATCAATAAAAGTATCTTCCACCTGGCTGACATAATCAAGGGGAACTGTTTTGAACCTTCCCTTTTCCCGGGAACGTCTGAAAGCCAGGTGGGTGATGATTTTGGCGAACCAATTGCGAAAAGCTTCCGGCGCCTTTAGTTTCACTATATTGTGATACACTTGCAAGTAGGCCTCTTGTAGGACCTCTTCCGCGTCGTAGGGATCATTTAAAATGCCGTAGGCTATGTTCAGCCCCCTTTGTTGAGTGCTTTGAACAAGTTTTTCAAAGGCCGTCAAATCACCTGTCTTTACTTGTTCAATAAGCGAAACCTCAACCAACGAATAAGCCTCCTCTATGCGCCGGTAGACTTATCGATCAGGTGAGCCCAAATTGTTACCAACTTACCGGCAATTCCATCCATATAAAGCCATAATCTATTGGCCATAAAGCTTCCTATCAGACCTGTCACCATTCCACCCAGAATATCCAGAGGATAATGGGTTCCGCAATAGACTCTGGAAAAGACCAGCGCAAGTGACATTACTGTCAATATTGTACCCCATCTTTTGTTTTTGCCAAAGATGCTTGCCGTAACGGCTGTCGCTCCTGTCGCGTGGTCGCTAGGGAAAATTTCATAATCCAAATTCATTCTGGAACCTCCTGCTTCTATTTATAAAGAGACATGAAAGACAAAAAAGTTCGCAAAAAACCCTAAGCAGTTCTCTACCAAATTATTAGGAGCACTCCTATTATTAGATAAGGTACAAAGTAACTCTTTTGATTTATACAAACTCATCAAGGGAAGAAATGAAAAAGAAATCAAACTTGCCATAAAGGGTTTTGAGGAAAATGGCAGAATAAAGATTACCATATCCCAATAATCTAATGTTCAATACATGACAATTGAGGATGAAAAGATTATTAACCTGATATAGTTGATTTTCAGGGGAAAAAACATTTGGGAGGTTTGGGGATTGGTATGTTGTAGACATGGAAAAAGTCTGTTAATTATACTTTTTAGCTTACTGGTATTGATCATTTTATCATATACAGCCTGTACCCAAAAAGCTCAAACGGGGAATAACGGCGAAGCAACTCAAAATGGTGCTGTACGGCAAAGTCCGTCAATGCAAATAGATCCTCCTCAAAAAACTACAGACCGGCAACCAGTCATAAACAAACCCGCACCGGCAATTACAAGTAACAAACAATCCTTTACGTTTGATGTCCTAGGCGATTCAAAGATACTGCCAGGTAAGGAGAATTGGCTTGGCAACCGGGTGTTGGCGGAAGCCGTAACAAGGATTAATCAGGACAACCCAACTCTCGTTGTTTATTTGGGAGACGGCGCTGACCAGGGTGGGCCGGTGGAAAACCTTGCGGCTTTTAGAAGCTACCTTGATAAATTACAGCCATCATGGTATCCGGTTATTGGTAACCACGAATTGAATAAAGGGGCAGATCCTAATGGTCTGGCGGGAAACGGCGAGGGAAACTTCCAGCGGGTTTTTACCGATAAGTTACCAATGCAAGGTCGGAGTTATTATTCTTTTAACTATCTGAACACACATTTTATCGTCCTGGATACGGCATGGCAAAGTGGATATGGGCCTGCTGAGGCAGAACTAAAACCAGGCAGCCAACAGTGGGAATGGCTTAGCCAGGACTTAGAAAATGCCAGTAAGCAAAGTCGGCACATTTTTATTTTCGGACACAAACCACCGGTATCTCCTTTCCGTGCCGGGGGACCGGATACCGAATCCAATTTACCTGACGGGCATGGGTCTAGTTGGGGAGATCCTGGCGTTGCCGCTGAATTTATGCAACTGGCTGCCAGTTATCATGTAGATGCCGTTTTCTCCGGTCATATCCATATGTATAACCGATTAGACATACAGGGATTACCGTACATAATTACTGCGGGTGCTGGTGCAAGTTTATATGCTTCCCAGGAGTCCGGTGGCTTCTATCACTATGTCAAATGTCGTATAGATGGGGAGCAGGTAAGCTATGAGGTGGTAAAATTATCACCTTAATTTGCGGGTTCATGTATCCATACACTGCCTTGGGTGGATCTTGAATAATTTTTTAACTGCTCCACCTTTTTTGATATAACTTTTAAGTTTATCCTCTCTCCCATTCCACAATCAATCACATACATAGATAAAAAAGGCGGATCCTCTTGTTCATAGGCTAAGTTCCTGTTTGTTTTTCGCTTCTCTTGCTCAGTTAAAGACATAATCAAGCTGTCATAGCTTTTGACTGTACGCTCACAAAATGAGTCAATACGTTCTTTTTCAATAATCGCGATGAAGTTGTCACCTTTAATATGAGCCAGAAAGTCCTTCTCTCCTCCATATTTCTTTAATATGTTAGCTAAAAGTCTGGCTGCAAACAATATAATACGGTTTCCACCCGACAATCCATATTTTTGCCTGCACATTTTATGCGGCAGGCTGACGTAAACAACGCAAAAAGGCACTTTCTCAGCAATACGTCTGCGTAGTTCCTGTTCCAAAGCAATATTGCCGGACAAGCCGGTGAGAGGATTGATATCCCCGGCCAGTTCCAAACGAATCCTGGTCATGGTACCTGGTAATATCTGATTCTTGTTCAATAAACCAATAAATTGTTTAACTAAGCGAACGGGCATCAAACAAATGGAGATCATCTCAATCCCCCCGATAACAACTTATTAACCAAGCATGTTCAATTATTAGAAACCGCGGGGCAGGCCACTCCGTGTCCCGCCCCCGCAACTTTCAGTCTTATTATTTGCTTTTAATATTACCTTTAGCGTCTCTCGTTATTTTCATATCAGTTTCAGGAATATAGTCTAATTGCGGGATGATATTTTTCTGCACTTCATCAGTCATCATGAACTTTAAGAAATCGTCCACCACGCCGCCTGGCTTGCCCTTGGTGTAGCTGTGTTCATAACCCCACACCAGGTATTTGCCGGTTACGATATTTTCTTTATTGGGCGCTACGCCGTCCAGGTTGACAACCTTCACGCTACCGTCCAAATATGAGAGCGCCAGGTAGCCAATCGCGCCGGGAGTATCGTGAACAATTTTCCGGACAGTACCGGAAGAATCTTCCTCAATACCGGTAGCCTCCTCTGCGCCGCCCAGCGCGTATTTTTTGAAGACTGCCCGGGTGCCGGAAGCTTTCGGGCGGTTTACCAGCACTATTTTTTGATCAGGGCCGCCCACGCTGCTCCAGTTAGTCGTTTTGCCGGTAAAAATGTCAATCAGCTGCTGTTTGGTCAGGTTGTCAACAGTGATGGCCGGGTTTACCACACAAGCCATGCCGACGACACAGATCTGGTGGTCAGTAAGCTGTGAAACATCTATACCTTCCTTCTCTTCAGCGTAAATATCCGAATTACCGATGTCGGCCGCTCCTTGCGCGACCTGGGTGAGGCCGGTGCCGCTGCCGCCGCCCTGCACTACGATCCTGGCATTCGGATTCTTGGCCATGAACTGAGTCGCGGCCTGTTCCATCAGCGGCTGCAGGGCGGTGGAACCTACCGCCGTAATGTTACCGGACAACTGCTGGGCTTTGTTGTCCGTCCCCTGTTGAGCCGCCTGTCCGCCGCAGGCAGCCAGTACCGCCGCGGCGGCCAAGCACAGCAAAACGACAAACATCAATTTTGCCTTTTTCAGCAAACCTATCTCCTCCTCGAAACCTAGTTGTTTTTTATACAAAGTGACCTTCACCTAAAGCCACTAATTTTTAGTGAATCTCCCGAAAACGATAGCCCACCCCGCGCACCGTTTCAATATATTTCGGATTAGCCGGGTCTTTTTCAATCTTTTGCCGCAAGTAACTGATATGAACATCCACAGTACGAGATTTTGGTTCAAAATCATATCCCCAGATCTTTTCCAGCAGGATGTCTCTTGTAAAAACCCGGCCGGGGCTCCCCGCCAGCAAGTGAAGCAGTTCAAATTCTTTTTGTGTCAGTTCCAGTCTCACACCGTCAAGCAGCGCTTCATATTTCTCCGGTTGGATGACCAAACCGTTTATCCTGACTTCCTCAACTTCCGCCGGCTCATCTTCGACTGAAAGCATTTGCCCGCGGCGCAAATGGACTTTTACCCTGGCTACCAGTTCCCTGGGAGAAAATGGTTTGGTGATATAGTCATCCGCGCCTAATTCCAGCCCAAGCACTTTGTCCAGCTCATCGCTCCTGGCACTTAACATAATCACGGGAATAGAAGCGCTTTGCCGGTTGGCTTTTAAAATGCGCAGCACATCAAAGCCGTCCATTTCCGGGAGCATTTTGTCCAGAATAATCAAGTCCGGCGCTTTTTCGCCGGTTAACTTAATCGCGTCGTTCCCATTAGTTGCTTCAATGACCTGGTAGCCCTCTTTTGTCAGGTTATACTTCAATAGTTGCAAAATATGGGCCTCATCGTCCACAACTAGGAGCAACGGCATCTTAAACCACCCCAATACACTATAAAACAATCCGGTTAAATACGCGTTATCGGGAGTTTAACCATTTATTAAGATATTATTAACTTTGTGTAAAACCACCGCCATTTCCCCATTACACTTTTTTCTGCCAATGCTCATGGTTGGATAAAAGTATCCTTGATCCAATTTCGTATTTCGTCCCTAACCCGCCTGTAAGCCGCGACAATTTCTTCCTCAGAACCTTTTGATATTGATGGATCTTCAAATCCTTTATGCAATGATTCTTTTGCCCCGGGGAAGACCGGGCAGGCTTCTCTAGCATGATCACAGACCGTGACGACACAATCAATTCCCGCGTTGTAAAATTCATCAATACTTTTAGAACGTTGTTTTGTTATATCAATATCTATCTCTCTCATGACCTCGATGGCTTGAGGGCTGACGCGTGACGGCGCGGTACCCGCGCTATATGTTTCGTAATATTCACCAAACATATGTCTTAGCAGGCCCTCAGCCATTTGTGAACGGGCAGAGTTGTGAGTACAAATAAACAGTACCTTTTTCTTCATATATAACCCACCTCATTTTATGAGTGATATTGCTGTGAATTTATATTTTGGGGATTTACGAAGATTTAACGCAAATTCGTTATAAAACGGTAATATTTGATTGATAGTACATCTAAAAAGGAGGGTAAAACATGAAAAATAATATTATGAGTGCGAGTGAAGTAATAAATCATTCGGGTTTAATATATCCCATGAATGTTAAATAATATTTATTTTTAATTTAAGATTTTGTTAATTTTTTTTATTCCTGCCATGACCATCCGGCGGTCAACCGGGCATCTTCCCCGGTCCAACCGCTCTCTAGCGCCAGGATCGTGTCGCCTAGAAATTCGGCTTCTTCCTCATCGTGGGTTACCAGAACAAAAGGTATCCGCCACTGCTGGTGCAGGCTTTTTAGTTCATGCCTCAGGTGAACCCTGGTTCTCTTGTCCAACGCGCTGAATGGTTCATCCAACAAAAGCAGCTGCGGCTGCACGGCCAGAGCCCTGGCCAGGGCCACCCGCTGTTTCTCACCGCCGGAAAGCCGGTCGGTGTAACGGTCGACAAGATGCCCCACGCCAAAGAAATCAAGTAAATCCAGTGGGTTCCGGGAGGTACTATCCTGCTTGCGCTTCCTGCACTTCAGACCATATAGAACATTTTGCCGCACAGTCATATGAGGGAAAAGGGCATAATCCTGAAATAAATAACCAATATTGCGATACTGAGCCGGGATGTTAATCTTTTTTTCAGATGAATAAAGAATTTTTCCATTTAACTTCAAGAAACCCGATGAAGGCCTCAACAGGCCGGCCAAACAATGCAGAACCGTTGTTTTACCTGAGCCGGAAGGTCCCCAGAGCACCAGGATCTGATTGGCAACCCTAAACTTTAAATCAAGGGTAAAATTCATCAGTTTTTGGGTAAAACAAGCCTCCAACATGACTATCACCGCGATATTATTTATTTTTCCTGCCCCAGCAATTAGCCAAGAAAATGACCAGCAGGCTGAAAGCGGTAACAATAGCTACCAATGACTTGGCTGTGGCGTTATCCCCCACCTCTACCGCAAAATAAATGGCCAACGGGATGGTTTGTGTTTGCCCGGGGATGTTGCCCGCCACCATCAGTGTGGCGCCGAACTCACCCAGCGCCCGGGCGAAGGACATTACCAGGCCGGCCATAATGCCCGGCCAGGCCAGTGGGAGAGTGATAGTGAAAAGTATCCTTGCTTCACTGGCGCCCAGAGTTCTGGCCGCTTTCTCACAATTGACGTCCACACTATTAAAAGCTGCTTTGGCGCTTTGGTACATTAACGGGAATGCCACCACAGTTGAAGCCAGTACCGCCGCCCACCAGGTGAAAATTATCGATATTCCCATACCGTTCAAGAGTTTCCCTAATACACCGTTTTTCCCGATAAACATTAATAAACCATAGCCTAATACAGAAGGCGGCAGCACCATAGGTAAAGTTAAAACCGCTTCCAGCGCCTCTTTGCCGAAGAACTCCCGGCGGGCCAGCAGCCGGGACAGCGGCAGCCCCAGACAACTAACCGCGATCAATGAGATTAGAGCAACCTTAAGAGACAGAATTACCGGGTGCCATTCAACTGATTGGATAAACGTCATACCCTGGAATCATTCCTTAACTTTTTAAAACAGTATTTCTCAAAAACCTGGGACGCCTCTTCACTTTGCAGATAGTTGACAAATTCCTCAGCTTCTTTCTGGTGTTTTGAACTGTTGAGAATAGCCACGGGGTAAACAATATTTTTATGTAAACCAGAAGGGACGGCGGCTATAATTTTAATGTTCTTGCCGGCTACGGCATCGGAACGGTAAACAAAACCCGCGTCCACGTTGTCTGTTTCCACATACGTGATCACCTGGCGCACATCTTTGGCCAGTAGTATCTTAGCCTGTAGCTTATCCCAGAGATTAAGGGTAGTTAATGCCTCCCTGGCATACTCCCCGGCGGGCACCGTTTCCGGGATACCGATACTTATTCTGGCCACACTACCACCGGTTAAGCCTTCAATACTTGAGAGACTGCTGTCTTTCGGCGCTATCAGCACCAACTCGTTCCCCAGGAGGTCTTTAACGGAATTGTGCACAATCAACCCCCTCTGGTCCAGGTTTGACATTTGCGGTTTGCCGGCGGAAATAAAGATATCCACAGGGGCTCCCTCTTCAATTTGCTTTTGCAGGGTTCCGGACGCGGCAAAATTATAACTTATATTTACATTCGGGCGCTGCGCGGCGTATACATTCTTCAACTCTTCCATAGCGTCCTTCAGGCTGGCGGCTGCCGAGACGACTAAATTTACCGGCTCCGCTTTGGCCGGGGTTTGTTCTTTGCCACCTGTACAGCCTGTAAGTACAGCTAGAGAAAAAAACACAACTCCCAAGAAAACCTGCCATCTTCTCATTATCCATCGCCCCTATAGAGGTTTTTACAATCAAAGGCACTAGCAAAAACACTGATAGTTTTGTTTCGTCTGGCGGATAATCGGCTCCAGTTCATGCTTGGCTCCGTCCAGTACACCGTCGCTGGTAGCCGGCAGTAAAGTGAACTCAGCTTGAGGGAAAAATGGTACCAAGTTCATGATAAAAGCGCCGGCTTCTTTTACAGCGATGGCTACCTGATTCAAATGATGATGGTTAATGCCGGGAATCAAAACCGTATTAACTTTTACCAGCATACCTCTCTTTCTGGCTTCCCGAATGCCCGCCAACTGCTTATTAAGCAGCAATTTGGCTCCCGCAATCCCCTGGTAAGGTTTATTATTATAAAAAACCGCGCTGTATATCTTACTGCCTATTATTGGGTCTACGGCATTTACTGTCACGGTTATTGTCTTGACTCCAACGGATTCCAGTTGATCAATACTATCTTCCAACATCAGGCCGTTGGTGCTGACGCACTTGATGATATGTGGGTAGCGTTCGTGCACCCGTTTCAGGGCGTCAATGGTTTCATTACTGGCCAGTGGCTCGCCGGGACCGGCCACGCCGATCACCCGAATCCGCTCGTCTTGACTAAGAATATTATAGACACTTTTTAATACATGCCGGGGTGGTAGAGGCCTGCTGGCAACACCCGGTCTGTTTTCATTTACACAGTCGTACTCTCTGGAGCAGTAACGGCATCTAATGTTACAGCAGGTTGCCACCGGTAAATGAAGCCGGGTAAACCAGCGGCTGACTTTGTGGTTGAAACAGGGATGCTGGCTTAAGATTACTTTTTCATCACTGGTCATTACAATTACCTCCTTCTGTTATTTCCACCTGCTGTTATGTATGTATATGGCCGCCGTACGGACCGGGCGCCATATGGTAAGGAAGGAAGCTTCCTTACCATCCGGCCCGTGTGCGGCCAAAAATTGGGTAACCTGCGGGCTTACAACGCGGCTTATGTTCGGCCCTTATGGCTGGCAGCAGTACTTCCTGGTTATTGTAATCTTGAATTCATTATCACCTGTTTTGCTTTTTTCCCCGCAGAGGCTACCTGCGGCTAGTTCGGCTTCCAGCCACGGCGGAACATGGCTGCACAGTACTTCCAGTTCATAAAATTCGCCTTTGCGGATAAAGGGAAGCAAGGCCTGTTTCGTGGTAATTCCAGTATTCCCTTCTTGAATCTCTTTCAGGGAAATCCGGTAGCAACCATCAGCAACCGCCACGGGAGCCACCCGGTCCACACCGCATTCCCCGGCAACTCTCTTCATCAGCGAATTTTCTTCTTCCATAATGATATGATCAAGAAAATCTAAGGGATTGCCCTCGTATTCCCATACACTGAAACCGCCCTTTTCCAGTTCAAAGTATGGAACACCGGTAATGGAAAGACCTACGAAAATTTTGCACTCGCCCAGGAAATCCTGTACATTCGTCATTTTTTTGCGAAGCTCCGGCAGGCCGGAAGTCCGGCTTATGGAGAACTCTTTTTCTTTTAATATTGTCCAATGGCCTTGTTCCTTCCGGCAGACAGCGATCATACCCCTCTCAAACAAGGAGGCTGTCCGGCCGTCTTCCCCAATATATACGGCAATATCTTCGGGCATTGATTTTCTCCTCCTCCACTGCCATCATTCCCCTTAATTTTTATATGGCTTTCCTACTCCACAGGCCACTGAATTCCAAGGACCTGTCTTCACCCAGCAGGCCGATGGCATCCGCCCTGCACTGAGTGCAGTGGTACATCTGCTGCAGCTCATCCCGGCAAATATTTCTCATTTTATTGACTTCCTTCATGGGTGTCTGGGACATATACTCAAAGGCGCTCCCCTTGGCCGGGATGAGCGGCATGATATTAGTGATGAATACACTCAGATCTTTGACTTTTTTTACGATTTCCGGGATGTGGCCGTCATTTATACCCTTAATCATCACTATATTAACTTTCACCACCACACCCTGCCTGGTCAGGCGTTCTATTCCAGCCAATTGATTTTTGGTCAATATGGCGGCCCCTTCAGCGCCCTGATACCTCTTGCCTTGATAGTTAACGAACTGATAAATTCTTTTACCGATTTCCGGTGTCAGGCAGTTTACCGTCACGGTGACATGCCTGACGCCTAATTCAACCAATTGATCAGCATAATCAGGGAGCATCAGCCCGTTTGTGGATAAACAAAATATCACATTCGGATTGGACTTTTTAATCAGTTCAATGGTTGACTTCGTCTCATTCCAATTGGCCAGGGCTTCCCCGGGCCCGGCTATCCCCACCACGCTCAGGTTTTCCACCCTGTCTTTCACAAAATCATACTTTTCCCTGGCGGATTCAGGGGTTAATATCTCACTGGTCACACCCGGCCGGCTCTCATGCAGGCAGTCGAATTTTCTGTTGCAATAGTTGCAGTTGATATTGCACCGGGGCGCCACGGGCATGTGGATCCTGGCGTATTTATGTTTTGCTTCAAAGGAAAAACATGGATGCTGTGAAGTTCTATACCCGTTTTGCACCGGGTTGCAGGCGCAGTTCATTTTTTTCACCTCGACCTTTGCCGGCTGGCTTTATAGTTCCATAGTAAAATTGCTGGTAAATGTTCCTCCGGTAGTTCTTGTATTTGTTTTCCAGAAGTGTATTGGTAATCCGGTCCAACAACATGGTAGTGCCCGCATAACCTACTGATAAGAGCCGTTGGCCGCCTACCCGGTCGTGGATGGGGAAACCATATCTCACCAGAGGGATGCCCTCCCATTCGGTGAGGTACCTGCCGCCGGAATGGCCGATGGCGATATTGGCTTCCATTTCCCTGCTTTTTTCCCGGATCCGTGAAAAATCCGTCTCACAGAGGACCTGTGCGTTACTACATCCGGCCTCATTTAATCGGGCTTTTAAAAGTCCGGCCAGTTTACCGCTCTTGCCACCCGTCGCCGTCACCACCGGGGTAATGCCGTTTTCCAGGCAGATACCGGCAACGGCGTAAATATTCTCCGGCTCGCCAAAAACCACGCATTTCCCCTGGGCATTATATTTATGAGAATCGATCATGCAGTCGATCAGCCTGCCCCTTTCTCGTTCCAGGCTTTCAGGAACCGGGTTTCCGGTCAACCGTTTTAGCAGGTTTATAAATAAGTCTGTATTTTCCACGCCAATAGGCACGGGCACATTGTACAACGGCACTCCGAAAGCGGATTCCAGGTAATGCCCCGGCGAGAAAACCTCGTCCACCGTCACGCCCATTTGGATAGTGGCCTGCGCACCGGCCATTCCGGCTATATCCGCCAGCTTCGTCCCCCCCGCCGGAACCTTCCGGTAAGGCCTTTCAAAGGCACGGTCCAGAGTGTCTGAAAAGTCGGGCAGCAAGATATAGCTGACTTTCATCATTTTGAGGATTCTCTTAATCTCCCTGATATCGGCGGGACTTATGTTGGGCACAATGATATTAATACCTTTGTGCTTCACTGTTTTCTTAACCAATTCCGCGACAACCCTTTTCACGGCCAGGAAGTATCCTTCAAAGTGGCTGTAACCATAACCCGGAGTGGAAACGGTTACCACCTGTAAATTTTCAAAACCCCTTTCCTCCAGGTAATCCGCCGCGATCCTGTCAATATCCTCACCGATGGTCTCCGCCAGGCAGGTAGTGAGTATACCCACCACTTTCGGTTTGTATAATTTAATTGAGTTGTCCAGGCCTTTTTTCAGGCTGGCTTCCCCACCGTAAATAGTCCCTTTTTCGTTAAGTGATGAGGAGGCGACGTCAATGGGCTCGTTGAAGTGTTCGGCGATATGCCGGCGCATATAAGTGCTGCAGCCCTGTGAGCCGTGGATGATCACCATGGAACCCTCTACCCCTTTGAGAGCAAGAATGGCCCCCAGCGGCATGCACATGCCGCACTGGTTTTCGTTGACATTAAGGTAGTGGGCCTGTTCCATCCCCATGAAAACTGCACCTCCCTCACGCTATGATAATTTCACGCTTGCCCGCGTTCCCGTCCAGCCAGTCAGGAGCGTCCGCGGGAACCTGTGTAAAGCGCCAGACCGGAGAACAGACGGTCGAATAAACCTCTTCGGCAAAGTTCACCGCCCCCACAAAGCCGCTTAAGGGATGTTTGCGGTCATGGTTGTGGTCAATGAAGGCAACGCCCAGCTTATAGGCCAGTGGCCTTTCCTTCACCCCCCCCACCAGCAGGTGCGCTCCTTTCTTCACAATAAACTGCTCCAGCTCAGCGGGATTAGCGTCATCCAGAATTACAGTTCCCTCATCCACCAGATCATTGATAGTATCGTATTCCTCCTGACGGCCTGTCTGGGTTCCCACCATTACCACATCTATGCCGATTTCCCTGAACTGCTTGATCAGGGAGATAGCTTTGAATCCACCGCCTACGTAGACCGCCGCCTTTTTGCCCCGCAGTTTTTCCCGGTAGCCCCGGACAATGTCACCGTTAGCGTTTATCTCTCTTTCGATCAGTTCTTCGGCCTTACACATAGTTTCCGGATCACCGAAAAACTTGGCGATTTTCCTCAGAGACTCCGCCGTGTCTTCCAAGCCGAGGAAGGAGATGTTCATATAAGGGATGCCATAGATCTGCTCCATTTTTCCAGCCAGGTAGAACATCGATCCGGTGCATTGAACGATGTTGAGAGAAGCCTTGGCGGCGGTTTTCAACGCCGCGCATGAGGAGTCGCCGGTAAAAGCCACGTTCATGTCTATGTCCATCTCCCTGAGGTAACTTTTGATAATCCAGACCTCGCCGGCCAGGTTAAAGTCACCCAGGTAATTAAGGCTTTTGCTCTTTTTAACTTCTTTCTTATTTTTCGGTTCGATCAGGCGCAGCAGAGCGTCGCAGGCCGCCCGGTACCCGGCCGACTTATTACCGGCGAAACCGCTGGACTGAACCGGTATCACATCAATCCCGTGTTTGCGCGCGGCAACCCTGCACACCATCTCCAGATCGTCGCCGATAACCCCAACGATGCAGGTGGAGTAAACAAAAACGAGCTTGGGATTATATTTTAAAACCAGTTCGTCTATTGCCAGGGCCAGCTTTTTTTCACCGCCGAAGATAACGTCTTGCTCCTTCAAATCGGTGGAAAAGCTGAAACGGTAAAGATCAGAACCGCTGCTCAAAGCGCCCCGGATATCCCAGGTATAACTGGCGCAGCCGATGGGGCCGTGCACCAGGTGGACGGCGTCGGTCACCGGGTTCAGCACTACCCTGGCGCCGCAGTATACGCAGGCCCTCTGGCTGACAACCCCGGCTATGCTGTCGGTGTCGCACTTCAGGTTCGGCTTTTGTTTCCCTTTGGCATAGATGGACTCTTTTCTTTCCTCCACCGGCAGCTCTAACAGGTTTACCGCTTTCATATCAGCCACTTCTTTCTTTTCTTACATTACTAGTTCGAAATCCTCGTCTCTGGCATCCCGGTCCACTCTTTCCAGCAGGGCATTGCTGATTAATTCAAGCAGTCGCATGGCTCCCCTGTAGCCGACTACCGGGAGGTAGGGGTGCATACTCCGGTCAAGGATGGGAAAACCGACCCGTACGAAGGGTATGTCTTCCGCCCTGGCGATATATTTCCCGTAGGTGTTCCCTATTAATAAATCAACAGGTTCGTTCTTGATCCACTGGTGAAGTTCGAACAGATCACCGGCTGCTTTTACCTTTCCCTCAATACCTGCCTCCACCAACATGTCTTTGATTTCCTTCTCGAACATCCCCTTCGGGCCGCCTATTGTTCCCCCCGGTGTGCCGGTCAACACGTAAACAGGCTTCATACCTAAACTCAAGACAAACTCAGTCAACCCGATGATAATGTCCGGATCACCGAAGATAGCCACCTTTTTACCATGAAAATGGTAATGGGTATCAATCATAATATCCGCCAGTTGCCCTCTTTCTTCTTCCAACTGGTAAGGCACTTCTTTGATAAAGCTTTGCCGCAGGGTCATCAGAAACTCATCGGTGGCTTTGATCCCTATGGGTGTTTTCAGGGTCACAGCGGGCACGTTGCATTTTCTCTCCAACAGGTTGGCGGCATCGCTGGAAGCATAGGTCCCCAACGCGATGGTGAGTTTGGAATTGCCTGTGTCCCGGAGATCTTCCACCTTGACGCCTCCCTTTGGGTACATGGCAAATTTGCCGGTCATGGGCGAGTCCAGCACACCCGAGGTATCCGGGAACATTATGAATTTCATTCCCATCAGGTTGACAATTCTTTTAATTTCCCGCATATCCCCTGGGTTGACAAAACCCGGGATGATATTAACCTGCTCCTTTTTGGCTTCTAATGTCGCCTCGGCCAGATAACTGACTATGCCTTTCGTCATGTTCGAAAACCCCGTTATATGTGAACCCTGGTAGCTAGGTGTGTTGGCATGGATCACCAGCTTTCCCTCGGGAACCTCGGCGCTCTTGATAATTGTAGTGATGTCATCACCAATGGTTTCAGATAGACATGTGGTATGGACAGCCATCACATCAGGATTATAAATGGCAAAAACATTCTTAATGGCAGTCTTTAAGTTGGCCACGCCACCAAAAACCGAAGCGCCTTCCGTAAATGAACTGGTTGTGGCCATGACAGGTTCCCGGAAATGACGGGTCAGATGCATCCGGTGGTACGAGCAGCATCCCTGAGAACCATGGCTGTGCGGGAGACAATTATGAATACCCAGGGCGGCGTACATGGCCCCGATCGGTTGACAGGTTTTAGCCGGATTAATTACTCCACCGCTTCGCTCTATAATTTCCTTCGGCGTGCAGTCTAACATGTTACGTTTCTCCTTCCTAGTCGGCACTACTGTTCTTAGCGGGCTTCTCAATGGTACCTTCCAGCAACGGCTTGTTTTTCCACGGCGGTTCTATAAAATTCCAGGTCGGCGTCGTGAAGCTCATGCTGATGTCCCGGGCAAAGTTCACAGCCCCTTTAAACCCGGCATAAGGGCCGCTATAGTCATAATTGTGCAGTTGCTTGGCCGGGATGCCCATTTTATGAGGCACATATTTATCTTTAATACCCGATGAAAAAATATCCGGCTTCATGGTCCTGATAAATTCCTCGGTTTCGTAATGGTTCATGTCGTCAACTATGAGGCTGCCATCCTTCATCGTCATATTCATTCCCTTATAATGGCTCAGTGGAATCTTATCCTTTAACTCCTCTGTTCTCTCATTGGACAACTTTAAGCGGTAACGGCGCTCGTCCGGGACGACATGCAGCTCAGGAATATTTTTGCTGTCCGCGTCCGGCTTGATATTTGGAAGAACATCCCGCCCTTCATAATCGTCGCGGTGGGCAAATTCATAACCGGCCAGCGTTGTTTCAATGCCAATTTCCTCATATAGCCCCTGGTAATGGTGGCCGCGGGACCCCCCTACGAAACAAAAAGTTGTTTTCCCAGCGCAAATCTTTTGATATGGCTCAAGCTGCCGCTCAGTTTCCGCCAGTTCTCTGGCAATGACTTCTTCAGTCTTCTTGATTAAATCTTCGTCACCGAAGTAGAGAGCCATATTGCGCAGCGACTCGCAGGTAGCCCGGATGCCGATAAAGTTCACCTTAAGCCATGGCGTACCGTATTTCTTTTCCAGCATGTCGGCAATGTAATTAATCGAGCGGTGGCACTGGACCAGGTTTAATTCAGCTACGTGGGCGTTTTTCAAGTCCTCATAAGAGCCGTTGCCGGTCATTACCGCCTGAACGTGGTAGCCGATTTCATTTAAGACTCTCTCAATCTCCCAGCTGTCGCCGCCAATGTTGTATTCGCCCAACATGTTGATGGTATATTTAGCGGGTGGTTCCTCCCAGTCCCCTTGACCGACGACCAATTCCATCAACCCGTTATTGGCGATGTGGTGTCCGGCGGACTGGCTGACACCTTTATAACCCTCACAATTGTACGCGGTAATGTTCAGGCCGTGTTTTTGCTGCGCCGCCCTGGCCACAGCCTGGATGTCGTCACCAATCAATCCCACTGGGCAAGTGGCGGAAATAGTAATGGCGTTAGGCTTGAGTACTTCCACGACTTCATCAATCATTCTGGCCAATTTCTTCTCGCCGCCGAATACAATGTCGCTTTCCTGCATATCGGTTGATACACAGTAAGTTAGATAGTTTTTTCCCGGCTCTTTAGGTATTGCCTTGTTCCGGCGCGTTAACCAGCTGTAATAAGCGCACCCGATGGGACCGTGGACAATGTGCACCATGTCCTTTAACGGGCCCAGAACCACTCCCTTGCAGCCGGCGAAGGCACAGCCGCGATTTGTCATGATGCCCGGGACGGTGCGGGTGTTGGCTTCGATCTCCTGGTGAGCCAGTGAGGAATCCCGGAGCAGAATGTGCTTCTTGCGCGTCCTCTTTACTTTAGCCGGATATGAATTTAGAATTTCATCCAAAACCCTCTCATTAACAGCCATAAATACTACCCCCTTTACCGCTTCTAAACCGCCGCTTCGCCCCGTTCGCCGGTCCTGACCGTGACAGCGTCTAGAGCCGGCGCCACGAAGATTTTACCATCGCCTTTATTTCCCGCTTTGTTAACTTTAATGATCATATCCACCACTTTATTTACCTCGCTGTCTTTGGCGAAAATGGTTAATAAACGTTTGGGAATGAGTCTGCTTCCTTTAGCCAGGCCGTCTGCCAGGATGCCGCCAATCTCTTCCTGGGCGCCCAAACTGTCCAGCACGGAAAAGTTAACCTGCATTTTACCCCGTCCCATCACCTTCATCGCGTGCAATCCGCAAATCCCGTCATCGGCCAGTGCTTTTTTGGTCTCATTGACCTTATTCATACGAATAATAGCTATGATTTCTTTCATTATGGTCACCCCTTACAAGCCCTTCGTGCCGCTGCTGATTGTGTATGCCTCTTCCACCGGGCTGACAAAGATTTTGCCATCGCCGAAAGCTCCCTTTTCCCCAGTCTTGGCGTATCTTGATACAATGCTGATTACATCCTCCTTATCTTCGTCCCTCACAACCAGCATCAATAACTCTTTTGGAATTTCGTCGTAAACAACTTCCCCAACCCTAACACCTCTTTGCTTGCCGCGCCCGACCACATCCATCTTGGTTACGGCGGGAAAACCCGCGCTGTTCAGCTCTGCCAAAATAGTGTTGGTTTTTTCAGGCCTGACAATAGCCCTGATCATTATCATGGCGGTCACTCCTTCTTTTAAATTCAAGTATTCAGAATTCAGCAGTCAGTAGTCAGAATGTTTCGATACGGTAAACCATTCTCATTCTTTCTCTTTACTCCTGAGTAGCTACAGTTTATTTATAATAAAGTTTGCTCAGGTTGGAGTGGCGCTTGCCATTAGGGCGATTTTAAGCCCTAATTCAAAGAGCGAGTGAACCTGAGGACAAGCGAGGGAACTGTTTGAGCGAGTGAAGCGAGCGAGCAAGACCTTCGCCCGAAGGTGAACGAACTCGAACATTTTTAAGGGGCGAATATGAGCCCGTTGGCAAGCGCCACTCCAGTTCTTCTGAGTAAACTTTATTTCCCTAAAGACTCAATCCATGATGCCATGCTCCATCAATATCTCTTCAAGCCGGTCTTGGGTCATAGGCTCGGGAATTACAAACATATCGTTGCCGTCGATTTTTTGGGCCAGCTTCCTGTATTCGTTTGCCTGGTCTGCGGCCGGGTCAAAATCAATTACAGTTTTCTTGTTAATCTCCGCCCGCTGCACTAGATTGTCTCTTGGCACAAAATGAACGAGTTGAGAGCCGAGTTCTTTGGCGAAAGCCTCTAAAAGATCGTATTCGTTATCCACTTTACGGCTGTTGCAGATGATGCCGCCCAGCCTTACCTCGCCGGTGGTGGCAAATTTCCTGATACCTTTGCTAATATTGTTGGCGGCGTACAATGCCATCATTTCACCGGAAGCCACGATATAGATCTCTTTGGCTTTACCTTCACGAATCGGCATGGCAAATCCACCGCAAACAACGTCACCAAGCACATCATAAAAGACGTAGTCCAAATCTTCCGTAAAAGCTCCCAGTGACTCCAGCAAATTGATGGAGGTGATGATCCCCCTGCCGGCACAGCCGACGCCCGGCTCAGGCCCACCGGATTCCACACATCTGGTATCTCCAAACCCTTCCCGCATGATGTCCTCCATATCGATATCTTCACCTTCTTCCCGCAGGGTATCCAGGACCGTCCTTTGGTTCAACCCATGAAGGAGTAATCTGCCGGAATCGGCCTTGGGATCGCATCCCACCACCAGCACTTTTTTTCCGCTCTCTGCAAGAGCCGCCACTGTGTTCTGGGTGGTCGTAGACTTGCCGATGCCACCCTTGCCGTAAATTGCTATCTTCCTCATAATCCTTCCTCCTAACCACCTGTTTTTGGCAATAAAAAGGACGCCTCCCTTTATGGGAATAGGCGTCCTTGCCAATTTTTTATCACTGCCGTGTAAATAAACACACACTGTGTTCAGATATTTTCATCTTAGTATTGCGATGTTGAATCCTGCCGCTCCATTGCTAAGCAATTTTTCAACATAATTTCATATAGACTTGTTAACTAGATAGCATCATCACCTTTTTCACCGGTTCTGATCCGAATCGCATCATCAATCTTATACGTAAAGATCTTGCCGTCACCTATCTCACCGGTACGGGCGACTTCCGTAATTATCTTCAATACTTCAGCTACGTCTTCATCAGGTATAACCATCTCCAACTTAATCTTCGGCAACAGGTTAATACTGTATTCGGCGCCGCGGTATACTTCGGTACGGCCTTTCTGAAGCCCACAACCAATCACCTGGGTCACGGTCATCCCGTGAATACCGTATTTGTTTACGGCTTCCTTGACGTCCTCAAGCTTACCCGGACGAAGGATACATTCAATTTTGGTCAAGGTTATTTCTCCCCCTTTGTTTTTCTACGATAGAATATATTTATTGTCCGCTATTCACACTGGTCACATAACAGGCTTTACTACAGTTGAACGTTCCTTTACCTCTGAAAACCCAGGCATATTCATGGATGCTGAAAGAACAAAATCGGTGTATGCGTCCTCTCCGTGCTGGGATATATCCATGCCGGACTCCTGCTCTTCATCTGTCGCACGCAACTTGACAAACACGTCAACAACTTTCAGGATGACGTAAGTGCCGATTATCGCCACAGCCCAGCTTGAAGCTGTTGCGATTAGCTGGATACCTAACTGCTCGGGGTTGCCGTAAAAGAGCCCGTCATTGCCGAGTGGGTTGACTGCCTTGGTGGCGAACAACCCGGTCGCCAGGGCGCCCCAGGTACCGCCGATACCGTGCACGCCAAAGGCGTCAAGCGAGTCGTCGTAACGGAGCTTCGCCTTGACCACACCTACCGCCAGGTAGCAGAGCATGCCGGCTACCAGTCCGATGATGATTGCCGACATCGGCTCTACAAAACCGGAAGCGGGTGTGATGGCCACCAGACCGGCTACCGCGCCTGAAGCTGCGCCGAGGGTGGTTGGCTTGCCGTGATGAATCCATTCTGAAATTACCCAGGACAGTGCCGCCGCCGCCGTAGCCAGGTGAGTCACAACGAAAGCGCTCGCGGCCAGGCCGTTGGCGCCTAGGGCGCTGCCGGCGTTAAAACCGAACCAGCCAAACCACAGCAGGGCTGCGCCAATTACTGTGAAAGGCAGGTTGTGCGGAATCATCGGCACACTGCCGTGCCCCTTGCGCTTGCCCAGAACTATACACGCAACCAAACCGGAAACACCGGAAATAATGTGGACTACGGTACCACCCGCGAAGTCTAAAGCGCCAAGGTTGCGCAGCCAACCGTTTACACCCCACACCCAGTGCGCTACCGGGTCGTAAATGAAAGTCGCCCAGAGAATCAGGAATGCCAGAAAGGCCGGAAAGCGCATCCTTTCCGCGAAGGCACCTGATATTAAAGCCGGGGTAATCACCGCGAACATCATCTGAAAGACCATGAACGCCTGGTGGGGAATCGTCGCTGAGTAATCCGGGTTCGCGTCAAGTCCGACGTTTTTTAATCCGATCCAGTCAAGGCTGCCGATGATATGGTGCACGTCCGGTCCAAAAGATAAGCTGTAACCGTAAAGCGCCCACTGAATACTGATTACTATCATTGCAAAAAAGCTGTACATGATCGTGCTGAGAACATTCTTCTTGCGGGACAAGCCCCCGTAGAACAAGGCCAGGCCGGGCAAGGTCATCAGCATCACCAGAGCGGCTGATATTAATACAAATGCAGTATCGCCCGCGCTAATGGTATTTTCCACAACAGCTTCCGTAGTATCGTCAGCCCAGGCTAAGGCTGGTATTGCCATAAAAATTGTCGTAAGTATCATTACAAGACGCAAGTACAATTTTGTCATTTTTTCAGCCTCCTTAAAACTAGTTCCTTTTACTCATTGAGAACCGCTTGACGGCGTAGCCCCGGACTTGGCGCCTCATTTCGGAAGCCTACGCTTGTTTTCTGGTTCCCTTATAACAGAAAACGCTCTTACCGCAGGATAATTTCCTGTGCAAGAGCGTCACTGCCCTATCAAGTTACGTCTTTATAACCCTAACAAAAAAGCTTTTCAGGAATTTACTCCCAAAAAGCGTCTTCGCCAGTTTGATACTGCTTCGTATCAAAAACTCTTATTAACAAGTATTCTAGATTAGTTCATTTTACTTGTCAATATATATTATCAAATATAACCTCAAGAATATTGTATACCGATATTCACAGTATCTGTTTCACCATATCGCTTACTATATCGGCGATCGCCGGAGAAGCGGTGATTCCGGGTGATTCTATCCCGATAAGATTGATCAACCCGGGTAAGCCACGGTCAGTCTCGTGCCGGATGATAAAATCTTTTTGCCCTTCCCCCGGTTTTTGCAGCTTTGGCCTTATTCCCACCATCTCTGGCTCTATATCATCATAGTCCAGAAACGGAAGCAGTTTTTTTGCTTCCGCGTAAAATTGCCGCTTGTTCGAGTCGTCTATATGATAGTCGATTTCGTCTATATATTGCGCGCTCGGGCCTAGCCGTATCCTGCCGTCCAGATCCAGGGTCACATGTACTCCGACGCCAGTCAGCTTGGCCGGCGGCACCGGGTATACCAGCCGGTCGATCAACCTGCTTTTTCCCCATGAAACACTGTAGTATTCTCCTTTACAGTAATACAAAGTATAACCCGCCCCAGCAATGTCGATACCAGCCATACGGGCTACCTCATCCGCGTGTAAACCAGCGCTATTGATCACAACCCGGGTTTCAAATAAAAACTTCTCCCCGGAACTGTCAACTTCAATCTGATAGAGAGCGTTGTCTTTTTCAACGCCGGTTACTTCCGACTTGTATACTACCTGTGCTCCCAACTCTTTAGCTTGATTCAAAAACATTTTGATCAATTCATGTACGTTGAGAATTCCGGTTGACGGCGATAAGAGGGCGGCTACACCGGCAATGTTTGGCTCCAAAGACTGCAATTCACGCCTTGACAGCAACCGTAAATCTTCTACGCCATTTTTCCTGCCCTTATTCAACAAATCTTCCAAAGCGTCACACTCAAACGAATCCACCGCTACAATTATCTTGCCGGTATTTCTATGTCCGATCGCAAAGCGCCGGCACAGGTCATAAAGGAGTTTGTTTCCCTCCACACAGGTTTTTGCTTTCAAAGAATTCTCGGGATAGTACAAACCTGCATGGATAACCTGGCTGTTCCTGCTGCTGGTTTCCATGCCGAATGATTCATTTTTTTCAATAACGTAAACCTGCCGGCTTTCTTGGGCCACCTTTGCTGCGATAGCCGCTCCGATCACACCGGCTCCAATAATGGTTACGTCTGCTACTTCATTCATTTTTATCTTAGCCTTTTAATAGTTAGTTGTTCTACTGACTACTGACTACTGACTACTGACTACTGAATATACTGACTACTGTTTTTTAACCATTGGGCTGCACCTTAAATTCGCGGTCAACAACATCTCCGGGGCTACCCATTAAACCGAGATTTTGACCGTTTAGCGAGGCTTCAACCGCTCCGGCGTTACCAAGAGTGACATTAATTTTATCTTTTCCTTCAAAGTGTTTTGACTGACCGGGAATCAAAGTCCCCTCAAAAGCCTGTCTCCCGTCTACGGTAACACTCATCCAGCAGTTGCTATTCTTGACGTTAAGGTCAAGTTTAACCATGGAGGAAGCAGCCGGCTGTTGCTGCACAACCGGGGGTTGCTGATTGACAGGAGGCGCCGTCTGTTCGCTCGTAACAGCATTCCCGCTGTTGTTAGACGCCATGTTGTTGCCTGACGTGTTGCCCTTGTCTTTTAATCCATTGGCAAATAAAGCCAGAACAACCATACCGACAATAACAGCGGCTATCGTGAGAAAGAGGCGGGAACGGGATTTACGGGGAACTCCGGCTTTACTCTCCTCTTCAAAATACATGTCCGACGATTCTGTAGGAGCCTCCGTAAATAAACCGTTGAAATTTTCGAAAACATCTTCCGCGTCAATACCAAGAAACCGCGTGTAGGTCCTTAAAAAAGCTTTCGCATAAACTGACCCGGGGAGAACTTGAAATTGCTCTTCTTCCAGCGCGCGAATATACTTGCGGCGTATTTTGGTTTCCTCTTCAACAGCCTCCAGGGTTAAGCCTTTGCCTTCCCTGGCTTCTTTCAACCTTTTCCCTATTTCCACAAGCTATGCACCTCCCCACCCAAACTGTTTGTCCACCGCGCAAAGATGCTACTGCAGCGACTCATGTAACGGCAAGTCTGTTACAAATTCGCAAATGATTTTAACCGCGTTTTCCATGTCGGCGGTATCCACACATAAATCATAACCGGCGCCGGGACTATCCGGGTAATTGTATAACGGGTCGTAATGATATTTCAACATGAAAGAAATGACATGGTCGAAATTTTTTTCCGCCAACAGCTGGTTTAATTCTTCCACCCGGGCCCGCCCCAGCCTTTTCACCAGGGAAGAGGTCGCCCTCTGCAATTCAATCACACTTGAACCCGGCCCGCCGGCGTACACTTCCCGAATTCTTTTTATCCTGTTTTCAATGGATGTATAAAGTAGAATTCTTTCGCCGTGACGGATGAATTCCATCACCAGAGGCGGCACAAACAAATTGCCCACCCGGCGGCTCTCACACTCGACCACAAAGAAACCTCTACCGCAGGCTTTTTTTAACAACTGCACAATATGGCCTTCAAAAGCCTTCTGAGACGGGGAAGGGGGCAAACCGATCTTGCCGTAGACCGACCCGCGGTGCCGGGCCAATCCTTCCAGATCCAGCACGGGCACCCCTTTTTGAGCAAGACTGTTAAGTACATCTGTTTTCCCCACGCCTGTTAAACCGTGCAAGACGACTGCTCTTAAAGGTAGTTTTTGCTGACTCAGGTATTCGTTTACATAACTGCGGTAAGCTTTATAACCACCTGCAATACGGTAAACCGGATAACCAGCGGTATCTAAAAACAAGGCCATCAACTCGCTGCGCTGCCCTCCACGCCAGCAAAAAACTACGACTTTTCTGCCGCGAGACAGCTTGTCAACCGCAGACAGTTTGTCACCGAGTTTCGGCGAGACCAATTCCAAACCCAACCTGACGGCCTGCTCCGTGCCGTCTCTGTGGTAGGTTAATCCTACCGCCGCCCGTTCCTCATTATTTAATACAGGTATGTTTACAGCACCCGGTATGGTATCTGTCAAGTATTCATTCTCTGACCGCACGTCAACCAACAAAGCTTCGTCCAGTTCAAGAGCTTCTTCTAATGTGATGTCTTTAAACAATTTATTTGCTCCAACTCACCCTGATATAGCGTTTCCTATTACCCCAAATATATAACACAAGGTGAGGGTAGTGTCAACGAAACATATTTTATTCTAACTTTTCCTGAACATCTGGTTAAATTGTTCTAAAGTCATCAGTATAGCTCTGGGCTTACTACCTTCATAGCCACCAACGATCCCTTTCTTTTCCATCATGTCAATTAATCTGGCCGCCCTGGCATATCCGATGTGCAGCCTTCTTTGCAGCAGCGAGATGGAAGCGTGGCCGCTTTCAATAAGAATTTGCACTGCCTGGGGCAAAAGCTCGTCCTCAATTTCAGGAATAGCCTCTTTCGCCGGCTCATCATGCAAGATCTTATCATTATATACGGGTTCAGCTTGTTTTTTTAGGTAATTAACCAGATCCTCGACTTCCTTGTCAGACAGAAAAGCGCCCTGTACGCGTAAAGGCTTTGAAGCCCCTACCGGCGAAAAGAGCATGTCCCCCTTTCCAAGGAGCTTTTCCGCGCCGGCCATATCCAGAATTGTGCGCGAGTCAATTTGAGAAGACACCGCGAATGAGATGCGGGAAGGAATGTTCGCCTTGATCAAACCGGTGATTACGTCCACAGACGGCCGCTGGGTGGCAACCAGCAGGTGTATGCCCGCAGCCCTGGCCATTTGCGCCAAACGGCAAACAGCGTCCTCCACATCCGCCGGGGCAACCATCATCAGGTCGGATAATTCGTCAATGATCACTACCATTAAAGGCAGCGGCATCTGCTTATTATCCTGGTCATGGTCCTTATTCTTAAACAATTGGTTATAGTGGGTGATATCACGCACTCCAGCCGCGGCGAACAACTCATAGCGGTGTTCCATTTCCTTCACGGCCCACCTCAAGGATGTGGCCGCTTTTTTCGGCTCAATCACTACAGGTGAAACCAAATGTGGAATTCCATTGTACATGGCGAGTTCCACCATTTTCGGATCAATCATCAGGAATTTAACTTCTTCAGGTGTTGCCTTAAAGAGTATACTGACAATCAAAGTGTTGATGCAGACACTTTTACCGGAGCCGGTGGCGCCGGCGATCAGCAGATGGGGCATTTTGGCTAAATCCGCGACAACCGGGTTGCCGGCAATGTCTTTCCCCAACGATATTGTTAGTTTTGAACCGCCTTGAATGAATTCCTGCGTTTCCAGCAGGTCACGCAAGTGAACCATGGAGGTTTCCTTATTTGGTATTTCTATGCCGACGGCAGCTTTGCCGGGTATAGGCGCCTCAATCCGCACACCCGGCGCCGCCATGCTCAAAGCGATATCGTCAGCTAAACTGACAATCCGGCTGACTTTGACGCCGGAAGGCGGCTGGATTTCGTAACGGGTAATGGCCGGACCCCGGGAAACTTGAATTACTCTAGCCTTAATCCCGAAGCTGTCCAAGGTTTCTTCCAACTTACGGATATTTTCATTTATATCTTTACTTAACCGGTTATTCTTCAGCCTGAACGGCCTCGAAAGAATCGTCAACGGAGGCAACCGGTAGGATGTATTTTCCGGTAAAAAATCCAACGTTATATTTGGTTCGTGTTCTGTTTCTTCTTCGGCGGGCTCCTGTTTGCCGGCAGCGTTTTTCGCTTTTACCGGCTCTTTTTTATTTTTGACTTGCGTTTCCTCCTGATCTTGTCCTTCAACAGGTTGTTCGGAAACGACCGGGGCTCCCTGCATTGTTACACGCTCACCCTGATCAATAATGACAGGAGTTGGCGGCAATGCTTGTTCACTATCCTCTTCAACTTCAGTAAAGAAGTAGTCTACCACTCCCCGTAAACCTTTTTGAGACCCCTCTTTCAATTTAGCTGAAAACACCTGGGCCAATGACCATAGGGAAAGGTTTGTCAACAGCAATAAAGCGATAAGCCCGGCCGTAATCAAGATGATATAAGTGCCAAACATTCCAAAAGACTTTCTAATCAAATAACTAAGCAGCGCTCCGAGCAACCCGCCCCCGTCTCCGGCGATCCCCGCCTTAAAGGAATCTTCCAGGGGGATAATCAGATGAAAAAAAGTTAATACAGTGAGATAGATCAGCAATATCCCATACATCCTCGGTGAAACCACAGTCTGCTCCCGCCTGCGCACCAGCCTGCCCCCTGCCAGGACCAGTAATAGCGGGAAAAAGTAGCATCCTTCACCAGCGATACTCTTTAAAATCTTCACTGCGAAATCGCTTATAAAACCAGACGGTTGCGACAGAAGGCTGACAATACAGAGCACGCCAAGCGCAACCAAAATAACCCCGGATATTTCGTGTTTTAATCCTTCCTTTAGTTGGCCCTGATTTGCCATGATTTACCCTCCTAAAATAAATATACCATAGGTGCCTCTAAAAGTCCTTGCAATTCGCAAAAAAAAAGCCCATATCACGAAAAATAAGGGCTTTTTAACAATATAAGTTCTTTCTCTAATATTTAGACCCCGGCAGTCCTGACTAACGCCAGGATAATCACCGCAAACCCCACAATAAAACGGTACCATACAAATATAACAAAGCTGCGCTCAGTCAAATATCTCAGCAAAAAACCAATTGAAATAAAGCCCACCACAGCCGAAGAGACAATTCCGGTGATAAAAGCCGCGTTTAAATCCCCGGCGGATAATTCCATTAATTTTGCCATGCCCGCTCCGAAAATAATCGGCGTCGAGAGTAAAAATGAAAATCTAGCCGCGGTTTCACGTGTCAGCCCGCGGAAACGTCCCGCGGTCATGGTTATACCCGAACGGGATACTCCAGGGATAATTGACAACGCTTGTAAAAAACCGATAAATAAGCTGTCCGTCAAAGTGATCCCATAAAGCTGCTTCCTTCTTACCGCTTTCCGGTCAACCCAGTATAAAATCATACCCATGACAATAAGCATTATACCAATCAAGATTGGATTTCTAAAAATAGTTTCAGCCTGTTTTTCAAACAAAAAACCGGATGCAGCGCCAGGTACTGTGGCAACAACCAGATACCAGAACAAAGATCCTTCCCTGGTAGGTCTGCGCATTAAGCCATCAGCAATCAATACCACCCAGTCCTTCCAAAAGAAGGCTACCACCGCCACCAATGTTCCCATATGTAGTGCCACGTCAAATGATAACCCGGGATCCTGCCACTTGAAAGCCCAAGGTACAAGGACTAGATGGGCGGAACTGGATATGGGAAGAAATTCTCCGAGCCCCTGGACTATCCCCAGTACCAGCGCCTGTAAAACAGTCAACCAAATCCCCTCCTGATAAGCGCCCGTCACTAGGCACATGGCAATCTCCCGCTAAAACAACGCTGCCCCATACGTTTTAAGCGTTTACCAGAGTATTATAACATAGCACATTTTGTCCGTAAAAACCTTTTTTGATTAACACTCGATTAAGCTTCCGGGTTGCAAATTTGTTTTCAAATAATCATAGGGATTTGTGCTTAAAAGTTTTACTATTCTTTTCTTTCCGCTGCTCGTATTTTCAACCAGCATTGAAACACCGTCGTAGTTAATTTCCTGATACTCCGGGTATTTTGTCCCGTCAAAACCTTCCAAAACCAATTCCAGCTGCATTGGAGTATATAGAATCATTGTAGTGGCGCCTCTTTTTTCATATTTTCGTTTGTTTCAATTAAATCGTTGAGTTTTTTTACCGCGTCACCGATACCCCCCACCTCGTTAATCAAGCCGATATCCACCGCTTCTTTGCCGATCAGTACCGTCCCGATATCTCTGGCTAATTCCCCGGTGCGAAACATTAATTCGCGGAATTTCTCCTCCGTTATGTCCGAATGATCCGTAACGAAACGCACTACCCGATCCTGCATCTTATCCAGATATTCATAAGTCTGGGGAACGCCGATTACCAAGCCGTTCAAACGGATCGGGTGTATGGTCATGCTTGCTGTTGAAGCGATAAAGCTATAGGTGCATGATACCGCAACCGGCACGCCGATTGAATGTCCGCCTCCCAGTACAACAGATACGGAAGGCTTGGACATGCTGGCAATAATCTCTGCAATCGCTAAGCCCGCTTCCACATCTCCCCCCACCGTATTAAGCACAATTAAAATGCCTTTTACCTCGGGAGCTTGTTCCAAAGCCACCAACTGTGGAATCATATGTTCGTATTTTGTGGTCTTATTCTGCGGCGGGAGCACTAAATGGCCTTCAATCTGACCTACTATGGTCAGGCAGTGAATGTTACTTTTTACCTCGGGTATCGGTGTTGAGCCCATTTCCTTGACCGATTCAAGCGCGCCTTTGGTCTGGCCGGCCACTCTCTTACCGGGTTTCGGTTCTTTTTCAGGCTCATCCCTTCGTTCAGGTTCTGGCAATACATCCGGATCGGGCTCAGGCACACCGGGATCGCCGGGTATTATTCCCGAATCGGATTTACAACCGGCAGTGGTCATTTTCTTCACTCCTCGCAATACTTAGAAATTTTCTGATTCATTCATCTCTTAGTATGCTTTGGAAGAAGTAAAAGTAACCACCAAAAATTCATGATAAATAATCAATATAAAAGCACAAAGTCACATAACGGCCCTTGCAAAGACAGAGGACAAAAGTTGTGCCATGGAAATTATTTACTAAAAATGATTAAAAGCATTAAGAAGAAGGATAGAAAAGAATAAGCCAGGGGTAAGTAGTTCCTTGGCTTTGGCATATTTTACACCGTTTATTCAATCACAAACACGTTCCGGCAACCACCCCGCCCGATCCTTTACGAGATCGCGCACCAATCCCTGCTCCGTCTCACACCGATAACGCAATAAAGCTAAGGAGATCCTTGCCCTCATTGGTGCCGTATGATAAGGTGTGGCACTTACCTCACGGGAGTCTCCACTTTTAAAACTCTGACACGCGATAATAGCAGGTAGCACCGTTTGCAGTCATCTTAATGCCAGCCGCTTTAATCTCTCAAATATCCTTACGGTTCTACAATATCCTTTCCCGTACTTAAAAACACCTTTTTTTCACGCATGAAACTCTGGACATCGTTCAGCGTCTCGCCAAAGCGCTGAAAGTGTACTACCTCCCTCTGCCTTAGGAATTTAAGCACATCAGTGACACAAGGGTCATCACTTAAATGGATCAGATGCTCGTAAGTAGCCCTAGCCTTTTGCTCAGCATCCATATCTTCGGTCAGATCAGCAACCGGGTCGCCTGTGGCAGCTACATAGGCGGCTATCCAGGGCACGCCGTTGGGGTCGCTCCAGAACAGGGCGGTGTCATGCTGGGCGTAATGCCCGCCCAGTCCGGCGGCCTGCATTTGCTGGGGGCTGACTCCCCTGGTCAGCTTGTAAAAAAGAGTTGCCACAATTTCCATATGAGCCATCTCTTCAGTGCCAATATCCGTCAGCAACCCTTTTGCCTTGTCCGTGGGCATGGTGTATCTTTGGTTCAGGTACCGTAAAGAGGCCGACAATTCCCCGTCCGGCCCGCCATATTGAGTAATAATCACTTTTGCCAACTTGGGATTAGGACCGGATACCCTTACCGGGTATTCTAATTTTTTTTGATAAACCCACATTAATTAATCCCTTCCTTAATTCTAGATTTACATATCCCAAGGCCAGGGGGAGTTGATCCACTGCCAAGGGTGCTGACTGGAAGCCATACCGAAAGGAAATAGCGGACCGTAATATTGTTCATAGGCCTCAATACATTTTTTTAGCTGAGGCACAACCGAATTATATAAACTCAGGGCCTGCTGGTCATCCGGATGTGTATCCAGGTATAAGTTTAATTCAATAGCGGTAAACTCAAGTTCTTGTATTTTTAAAAGCATTTGCGCCTGTTGATTATACATGTTTTCAGCTTTGGCCTTATCTTCATGTTTGTCTGTTTTTTGAGTCTGGGTCTTTTCTTGTTTATTGTCCATTTGATTCACCTCTCTATCTAACCTGGGTATGGCGATACCAGTTCAGGGAATATGGTACCGTGGGCTAAAGCTTCCGCCGGACTGAAGACCTGCCCCATTTTTTGCCATGGAACATAGGCGCGCGCTAGTTGCATTGGCGGCATTGTATCGCCTGTGTATGGTAGCGTATTTGGAAGTCCTGGCATATTGGGGGCAGTTGGATAATTTGACGGGGGAAGATATTTATTGAAGCTCATAGAAAAACCTCCTTATTATAGATACTTTATCTTATGAAAGAATTACCTTAATGCACACGCTGTAGTCCCTGGTGGTATTTGGCAGTATACACAACCTTATCTTTTTACCCGCTTATTCCCAATTTTAATTTGTCATTAAACAAAAGCCCCCCGGGGATTCCGGGGGCGCAAACTGCTGCACTGTAATTTATAACGGAAAGGATAAATACAATACATTTAATTATGTCTGCTGTAATTTTTATTTTTTTTCTGCTGATACATCCTTTGGTCGGCTTCTTCTATTAAATTAATAATAGTTTTCGAATCAGACGGTTTCCAAATGACAGTACCGAAGCTAATTCCAATTTCTTTCACAGTCTCATCTATATTTTTCCATAGGTTTAGCTCTTTATAAAGCGATTGAATTATTGAAAATGGTACCAAAAAGACACTAGGTTATCTGTAAGAAGCTGAATATGTTTACATGCAAGCCGCTCTTCTTTCCCCCGGGGTGGCAGTACCTGGGGGAGAGAAGAGCGGCCTGCGAGCATAAAAAATATAACCGTACTATTTTGCACAACTCCTCTATTGCACTGGAATTATTTAAAGCTCTATGGTCTAGAATCAATAAGATAAGTTTCGATCGTTGTAGCAAAAAAAATACTATGGGAGTGCTCATCATTTAGTTTAGTGATTCCCTTAATCAAGTGTACATGCTTTTCATCATCAAGAGGTATTGCAGGTCCAGTCTCAATCACTATTTCATGTTGGTGACCTTCAAATAAATCTGTGTTTATTAATATGCCGTGTATATGTCTGAAGTGTCCGTTGGGTAGTTTTACAGGTATGACTTCACTTGTCACTCCAATAAAACGGTGTTTATGTCTTTCATCATTTTCTTGAGCACACTGTGTACTGCCCAAAAACTCATGCACATGAGTCTGTGGATTATTTTGGGGCTTTTTTAGGGCAACAGAACCAGTAATTGGGCCGTATACGGTAGCCGCGCTGTCATTTTTCTCCGGCATCAGAACTCCTCCAAACTTATTATAGTATTTTATTATATGGAAAACCGATGCCTTATTGTTACTACATAACTTTATAGCGCATATCTAATATTCTCAAATCCTTTATCTGTCAAAAAAGGACTTCGCGTTCGGGCGCAAAGTCCTTTTTTGACAAGTTTCTTCATCTACTATAGGTCTTACCTTACTCGGGTTATGTTTTTTTATATTTAACCGGTAAATTCCTCTGTAATCATCTCTCCGTAAGGCCCGCCGTGGACAACACCAACACCGATGTATTTATAATTGGAATTTAATATATTGGCCCTATGTCCGGAAGAGTTCATTAGGGCTGTATGTGCCGCTTGAACCGATTGGTTGCCCGCGATGTTTTCTCCAGCGTAACGATAGGTTATACCCTGTGATTTCATCATGTCAAACGGAGAACCATAAGTTGGCGACTGATGACTGAAGTAATTGTTGTTAATCATATCTTGTGATTTCATCCTGGCCACGTTCACTAGTCTCGTATCAACCGTGAGCGGCTGTAAATTTATTTTTGTCCTTTCCTGATTGACAAGGTTAACCAGTTGCTGTTCTTCAGCGGTCAGCCCTGATGTGGAAACGGACGATGGTGTGGAAACCGGAGTTGGACTCGGCTTTGAAACAGGTGTCGGATTCGTTCTTTGAACTGGGTTATAATTCTGTCCATATAATGAATTTAAACCTGGAAAGTTGCTAAAATTGTAATTTGTGGCGGCTTCTGCTTTTGGGCTAACAAACATAATTAACGACACGGCAAAAACGAAAGAACATACTAAGAGCTTCTTAAACACAGACATTTCCCCTTTCTTTTCGCGCCTGCGAGGTTAGCTGACGGGTTCGGTAAAAGATACCCTATCCGAAATCAAGTCACGTTTTTCCAACCTTTTATGACTATTTCGGGATTCACCCCAGATACTTGGTTCCCCCGCTCCCAGTGCGGTAAATTTTCTGAGATTCGGCATGAATTATTCTATTATTTGATGATCATATCTTTTTTTATATTTTTGTGCAAAAACCCCATTCCAACGTAAACTAGCGTTTATTCTAAGGGTACTAGAATAGCTGATATTAAATGTACTACTTATCGAATCATATAACCATGGTAAAACATCCCCATTGATGATGTTAAGACATTTTTTCGACACATTTCGGTTATAGAATAAATTTACAACAATATTAATACAAGTTTGGCAAAAGATAAATATTGACTTTTATGACAGAAAAATAATTCTCGACATTTTCCCGACATATTTAAGTAATAAAATAAACATGAAGTTTTACCGGTGAAAAATAAACTTCCTAATTATTTTATGAAGAGGTGGCCTATGCAAACAGTAATGGTTGTGGAAGACGATCATTCAATAGCCCTGCTGCTAAAAACTTACCTGGAGCATGCGGGTTTTCAGACCCAAGTTGCCGTAAACGGGGAAGAAGCATTATCCATGTTTTCTGAAGTAAATCCCGCACTGGTTCTTTTGGATTTAATGCTGCCCGGGAAAGACGGGTGGACGGTGCTGGATGAAATTCGCCAACTGAACAGTTGCCCTGTAATCATGGTGACAGCGCGCGGCGCTGTCGAGGATCGCTTACATGGGTTCGATAAGGGCGCTGATGATTACATATTAAAGCCCTTTGATCCCGATGAAGTAGTGGCTCGGGTGAAAGCAGTGCTGCGGCGGCCGGTTCACTTGGTTGAGCCTGAACTTGTCCAATTCGGAACCCTGGTGATAAATTTTACCTCCCGTGAAGTTACCGTCAAAGGGAAACCGATTTCGCTTGCGCCGCGGCATTGGGAGTTGTTGACTTTTCTGGTTCGCCACCCAAACCAGGTGTTCACCAGGGATCAGCTGCTGGACCACGTCTGGGGAATGGATTATGACGGGGGAGACCGTGCCGTGGACGTGTCGGTCAAACGCATACGGCAGTCTTTGCAGGAGTGGCCGGCGGATGAAGGGGAGATAGCGACAATCCGTGGAAAGGGGTATCTACTGCGTGTCAAGTAAACAAAACGATTATACTCCAAATACAGTATCAATGTTGACCTACTGGACACGCCGTTACGTCTTGGTATTGCTGGGCTGCCTTTTGCTCCTAGCCTTAGCTGCGGGAATTTGGATCCGGATTGATACATACGAACATATCTATAGCATGCTTGAATTACGCGCCGAGCAACTGGTTGATTTGAATGGTCAAGCGCCGGAAGAAAGCGAGTTTTCCAATAAGCTGCGGCAAATGGAGGCAGGCCCCCGCGAACTAAAGCAACCCTTTCCGGATGCGGACATTATAAAAGACGATTCTTCCAATAGAAAGCAACAAATGGAAGCGGGCCACCACGAACCGAGGCCGCCCATTCCAGAAGCAGTTCATACTGTAGATACAGCGGGAAACATTCAAATAATTAAAAAAGACGAAAATGCGGCTATTGATACTTCCGCGTTGTTCGCTGTTCCGCCCTCATATCAGAATGTCCTCGCCGGTAAAAATGTCCGTGAACAAGTTCATGTCGATTCTCAAACCTGGCTGCGTGTCGGCGTGCCTGTTTACCAAAACGGAACAGTCTGCAAGGCGCTCTATATCAGCATGCCTGTGGATAATCAAATCCGCGGCCCTTATGGTTTACTGGCATTACTTACCGTTACTATTACGTTGGCGGGCTGGTTGGTGCTATATTTTCTATCCCGGAGGTTAATCCATCCGCTCCGCGAAGTGGCTGCTGCCGCTCAGTCCATAGCTGAAGGCAATTATGACCCGGTTTTGCCCCGGGAGGTAAAAGAGCGGGAACTGCAACAATTAATCGAATCATTTCGCCATATGGCTGCTCAACTGAAACAACTTGAACAGCTTCGGTCCGTCCTGCTGGCAGGCGTGTCCCACGAACTGCGCACACCCATTACCTCAATCCGTGGGATGATCCAGGCGGTACACGATAAAATTGTAACCGGTGCGGCTGCGGAAGAGTTTCTGCAAATTTCATGGAATGAAGCCAAACGGTTACAACAGATGGTTGAAGAATTATTAGACTTTTCGTCCTTTGAGGCAGGCGCGGCACCCATACGAGGGGAGCCTGTTAATCTATCAAGCCTGATCAATGAGGTGATCCATCAACTGAGTGTACTTCCTGAATTCTCTAAAGTCCGGTTCGAGCCAGCCCTGCCGGCTGAACCTGTTTGGGTCAATGGAGACGCGGGAAGGCTCCGTCAAATGTTCATAAATTTATTTGATAATAGTAAAAAAGCTGCTGCGACTTTAATAAATATAAATTTCCAAGAACTTAATCAACAGATCATACTTGACATAGAGGACGACGGAAAAGGCATTGATACGACCGATCAACCTTTTATCTTTGAACGTTTTTACCGCGGCAGCGCCCGGCAGGCGATAGGCCGCGGGCTGGGCCTCGGTTTAACGATAAGCCGTTTGCTGGCTCATGCCCATGGCGGAGATTTGGTGCTATTACGTACTAGCGCCGCAGGTACGACGTTTCGCCTAAGTTTAACGCGATACTTAAAATAATATCCCGGGGGGGAAAACCATTTGGAAACTAAACCTAAGACTCTTTTTAATAAATTTAATTACTTCGCAGTGGTTATAAAAAGAAAAAAGCTGCTTTTAGGTTTTATCGCACTCGTATTAATTACGCTGACAGCATATTTTGTGACGAGCAGCCGCGGGAAAACGTCCGAGAATTACCTGACTGATACCGTTAAAAAAAGCACGGTCACCAGCACCATTTCAGCCACCGGAACAATCGAACCAGTGAGCACGGTTTCCCTGAGCTTTGAAAATTCTGAGGTAATTAAAAATATTTATGTAAAAGTCGGAGATCACGTAACTACCGGCCAACTGCTGGCCGAGCAGGCCACAGACAACTTAGAGGCTGATGTCATTCAAGCTTCAGCTAGCTTAAAGGGAGCTTCTGCCAAGCTGAAACTCCAACAAAATGGCTCCACTCAGGAAGATTTGGAAAAAGCCGCGGCAGATGTACAAATGAACCAGGGAAGCTACGACCTGGCCAAATCTACTTTAGCTCGCTACCAGCAGCTATATCAGGAAGGCGCAATTTCCAAAGCCGATCTTGACAAGTACAACTCGGACCTTATTAGCGCGGAGGGCAAATTGAAACAAGCTGAACAGTCCTTAAAATCACTGCAAGCCGGCAATCGTGCAGAGGATATCGAAGCGGCCGCCGCTGATGTGGAAAGCAGCAACGCAAAATTAAAACTGGCTCAAAACAGTCTATCCGGGGCTAAAATGTACTGTTCCATCGACGGCATTGTCAGCGAGGTTAACGGCGCGGTTGGCCAGCGGGCCTCAGCCAATAACAACAGCACCAGCGGGGGCGGGTTCATGACTGTCATCTCGGAAGCGCTGCAGTTAAAGTCCCAGGTTAACGAAGCCGACATCGGTAAAACCGTTATCGGACAAAAGGTTGAATTCACAGTGAACTCCTATCCTAACAAAACATTTACCGGGAAAGTAAGCAGCATCGCCCCTCAGGCAACTACGGTTTCCAATGTCCAACTTTATGAAGTATATGTAATTCCGGACGAAAACTATAAAGAGCTTAAAGCAGGGATGCCGGCCAATGTTAACATAATCGTTGAAAGGCATGAAAATACCCTTACCATTTCCAAAGGCGCTGTTACCTATGCCGCTAGTTATTTGAGCAAAACAAAGCAAACCAACGTTTCAAGCTCCACGGGAAATAAGCAAGTAAACAGTCAATCGGATATTAATAACACTGAGGACCCAAGTTCAACAACAAGCTACCAGGAACAGCAGACTGTGGTGCTTGTTATGAACAACTCCGGTGGTCCCGCGCCGAAACAGGTTGTATTGGGTTTATCGGACTTAAAAAATTACGAAGTTGTGCGTGGTTTAAACGAAGGTGAAACGGTGGTGGTTGGCGCTTTGAATGAATCAACTACCACTACCACTACTAACAGCAACAGCAAGAGTAATAGCAATAGTATGCCTATGATGGGAGGACCGCCGCCGGGAAGATAACAAATACAAGTATTCAGAATTCAGGAGTCAGAATTCAGAATACTTCGGGGACAATAAACCATTCTTTTATTCTGACTCCTGACTACTGACTACTGACTCCTAGTAGTTACAAAAAACTATCTGTAGGTGATGCCAAGTGCAGGAGAAGATAGTGCTCAAACTTGAGAACATCAGGAAAACATATGACATGGGGGAATCCCAGGTTAACGCTTTAAGAGGCATCGACCTAACCGTCGCCGAAGGAGAAATGGTGGCGATCATGGGCTCCTCCGGTTCCGGCAAAAGCACCTTGTTGAATATTATCGGCTGCCTGGACAGACCAACGGCAGGCGACTATTACCTCGACGGAGAAAACGTCTCCGGCCTGGACAAAAACCGGCTGGCCGCCGTCCGCAACAAGAGAATCGGTTTTGTATTCCAGGGTTTCAACCTCCTGGGCAGGATGACCGTGCAGGCCAACATTCAGCTGCCGATGATCTACGCCGGGACTAATAAGAATGAAATGGACGCCAGGGCTAAAGAAGCCCTGAACTGGGTCGGGCTTTCAAAGTACCTCGGCCATTATCCCAACCAGATGTCGGGCGGCCAGCAGCAAAGGGTCGCCATCGCCCGCGCCCTGGTGAACAACCCTTCATTGATCCTGGCGGACGAACCCACCGGAGCACTGGACTCAAGAACGAGTATAGAGATAGTTTCAATCATACAGCAATTGAATATTGAAAAAGGCATTACCGTGGTCATGGTTACCCATGAAAAAGACATCTCACAATACTGCCGTCGCTTGGTTAATTTAAGGGACGGCCGCATTACGGAAGATGCCCCTGTATTAAACCAACGGAACGCCGCTGCGGATCTGGCGGCTTTCCCGAAGGAAACGGAGGCCGGCGCATGAATCTCGGCAACAATTTTGAAGTGGCGGTAAACGGCATAAAGGCAAACAAGCTAAGATCTTCCCTGACGATGCTCGGCATTATTATCGGCGTTTCGGCCGTAATCATCATGATTTCCGTGGGGCAGGGCGCCAGCAAAAAGATCTCGGACCAGATTTCCAGCATGGGCTCGAATTTGCTGATGGTATCTCCCGGGGCCGGTCAGGGAGCGGTCCGGGGTTCCGGGGGAAATGTGAACACGCTAACCGTTGAAGATGCTGAAGCGATAGCCGGGCTGAACAAGGTGGCCTATGTGGCGCCCGAGCTAAGTTCAAGCGCCACTGTCGGGTACGCCAGCCAGACCTGGACCACTCAGTTTGACGGGACCACGCCGGAATATCAACTAATCAAGGACTGGCCGACCACTTCGGGTTCTTTTTTCACGGAAGATGACGTGGCGGGAGCCACCCCGGTGGCGGTACTGGGCAAAACGGTGGTTGACAATCTCTATCCCGACGGCACGGACCCGGTGGGCACAACCGTCAGGATTAACAAACTGAGCTTTACCGTGGTTGGTGTGCTAAAATCCAAAAGCGCCTCCATGGGCGGCCAGGACCAGGACGACGTGATCTACATACCTATAACAACTGCTCAAAGGAGAATGCTGGGCGTAAAGTACGTGCGGATGATTAACGTGCAGGCCGACACTCAGGAAAGCATGAGTTATGTCCAGGGTAGCATTGAGACTCTTTTGCGGCAAAGACACCGCTTGACGGGGGTTAATTCCGACGATTTCAACGTGCGCAACATGGCATCTCTACTGGAAACAGTTGAAAGCACCTCCGCCATACTGACTTTGTTTCTGGCCGGTGTGGCGGCGATATCCTTGCTGGTGGGCGGCATCGGCATCATGAATATCATGCTGGTTTCGGTGACGGAGAGAACGAGGGAGATCGGACTACGCATGGCGGTGGGCGCTACTGAGAGCGACATCCGCAACCAGTTCCTGGTGGAGGCTCTCGCTCTGTGCCTGGTTGGCGGTCTGGCGGGAATACTGATCGGGATATCCGGCTCAAAAATCATTTCAGCGTTTGCCGGCTGGCAAACCACAATTACAATCTCGTCCATTCTTCTTTCCACCGGTTTTTCGGCGGCAATCGGGATTTTCTTCGGCTACTACCCCGCTAAAAAAGCGGCGGGACTTGACCCCATTGAAGCGCTGCGTTTTGAAAAGTAACTGGCAGGATGTCATTGCTTATCAACTTGCCAGGATCATTTTTTAAATAGCCTGTTCCTGGTTGGTTTTAGAGGCGGGATAAGAGAAGCACGCCGGGCAACAAGTAATCCCGCCTTATGTTTAATAGTTAATCTGACCTTTTAGAATAGCCGCGAAAATATGAGGATAATTTAATTATCAATCGTATAAGAGGACTTCTCACTTGCCTTTCAAGAACCCTGTAGCCGTCTTTAGCCGCCGCCAGTTCCTGCTGAACCATTAAATATGCCCTTTGTTGCTCCTCTTCAACTTTAAGCGCTTTTTTTAGAGCATTGCTTAAATCGTTTATTTCCTCCAGCATTCTTCGCTCTTCCATTGCCATGGAAGCTCTCTTTCTTTCAATCTTCTGTTTTAATTCCACGATTTCAGTCTGTAATTCAGCTACTTTAATAGTATGCTGTTCTTTCAATTCTACCAGCCTGGCTTTGTTTTCACGGTCTTTTTCTTTATATTGCTGAAGTTTAGTAAAAAGCCCTTCAAGGTTGTTCTGATTTTTAACCAGCAGATTTTTAATTTTTGCCACATTTTCTTCCGCTTCCCGGGCCCTCGCAACCCAAAGACGGCACTGGTACAAAATACTATCCGACTTGGACTCCAACTTTTTCAAATGTTCCCTGTAACGCATGATTTCCCGCTTACGCAACGACAGCAACAGGTCTTTCTCGGCCATTTGAGATAGCATATAATCATGTTGTCCGGCTAACTCCATTTTTTCAGCAAGAGCAGCAGCAACCTCTTCCTGGCCAGCCATAGCCTCCTGCAGATTCTGTTGCATAGACTCTATTCTCGCTCTCCAGCGGGACCGGTCCCGGCGCCACCTGAGCTTCTGCCTGCCAATCAAACCAATAAATTTTTTTAATAAATCTTCATAAATAAGCTGAACATTCGGGTTATAGCTCCAAACACCTTCCCCTACTTGTTCAAAATATGGAAACTTCAGCAGCACCCCTTCAATAATTTTTATCCCCGTAGTTCTCCACGTGTTTACTATTTCGTATAGTTGCTGGGTGGACAAACCGCCCGGATGCATTTTCATTGCTTTGATAACCAAGTGCTTCAGAGAATAATGACTTGCTTCAACTTCCCATTCAGTAAGCCCCCAATACCCATTATCAAGCTGAATAAATCTTCCGTCGGAGATTAACAAGACCTCCTCCGCCAGAATTTTTTTTGACTTTCTTTTTTTTGTATTTCCGTTTTTCAGAAGATCCCTCAAGTTTAACGGTTGCCCCCGTTTAAGTAAAAGAGAATAAAACTGGTCATTCTCCCGCTGTCCTTCTAAATTTAAATGCCAAATGTCTTTTTCCCGGTAAAAACACGGGTGCTGACTGAGGCACAGGTTAACTTTATCTTCCACTTGCAGCAAAGAATAATCTTTTAACATTTTTCGATGAACATAAGGTGTTAGCTCGGTTACCGAAAGCGATTCAAAAAAGAAGAGTGTTTTTTTTAAAACATCAGTTAGTGAATTCAGCCGCCCACCCATAATGATTAGTTCACCCCTCACTTATGAAAACTTTTCTATTATTAATTTATCCATTCAATGCCTAATTCCTTTTTTTGCCATAGAAAATTTAAATAATATTTCCATTATATTACAACAACATCTAACAAATTTTTTTCAGTCATCGACTTTAATAAAAATATGGATATAATAAAAAGATAATAATTTGACGACAAATGATAAGGAGATGATCAAATGAACACTGCCAATCTCAAATCATATTCACAGAATACTCTTACAGGTGAAGTATTTGTGGAAGGACCGGTCAGCACTGCCAATCTTGAAAAGATGTCAATGAATGAGGGGCTTACCAGCTTCAGGCCGGCAGATAGACAAAAAGAAGCCCTGTTAAAAATAACAGAGTTACCAGAAGGAATGATTTATGTCGCCAGAATCGGTCAGGAAATTATCGGTTATTTGACTTTTCACTATCCAAGCAAGTATAGCCGGTGGAGCAAACACCCGCGCGTTCTGGAACTTGGAGGTATTGAAGTGAGTTCATCCTGGCGCAAAAAGGGGATCGGTACAGCGCTTTTGCAAAAAGCGTTTACCAACCCTATAGTTGAGGAATATATCATTGTAGCTATTGAATTTTGTTGGCATTGGGATTTGAGAGGCAGTGGGTTAAGCCTACTGGCTTATCACAGGATGCTGATCAGTGCCTTTAGGAAAGTTGGTTTAACAAAACGAGCTACCGACGACCCGGATATTTTAGAAGATCCGGCCAACGTACTGGCGGCACGCATCGGCAAGAACGTTAGTGAAGAAGATTCTCTCTTGTTTGAAAACATGCTGCTTGAGAACAAAAAGGGGTTACTAATGTAAAGGAGAAAGTTTCAATATTCATCTTGGCAAAACCACGCCAATAATATATTCCGGAAAACAAAGCTAATAACAAAGCCTGTAACTCCCCATATGATAATTAGTTACAGGCTTCTTTATTGTATTTATTTAGCTTGTCTTATACTGAGCCAATATTATTACACGCTGTAATTGGGTGCTTCCTTCGTGATCATAACATCATGCGGGTGACTCTCCTTCAATCCGGCAGTAGTACAACGCATAAATCTTGTTTTGGTTTTCAATTCAATAATATCACGGCACCCGCTGTAACCCATCCCTGACCTCAATCCGCCGATTAACTGGTAAACCGTTTCGGAAAGCGAGCCCTTAAATGGCACACGGCCTTCCACTCCCTCGGGCACTAGTTTTTCGTTTGCCGTGGACTCTTGGAAGTAGCGATCCTTGCTGCCACCTTTCATAGCCCCCAACGATCCCATACCGCGATATACTTTAAAGCTTCGCCCCTGGTATATCTCGATATCTCCGGGGCTCTCTTCCGTCCCGGCCAACAAACTACCAAGCATAACTACATCCGCGCCAGCCGCGATGGCTTTTGTAATATCTCCTGAATATTTTATACCTCCATCGGCGATAACAGGTATGTCGTATCTCGCAGCAACTTGGGCACAATCATAAATGGCGGTAATCTGAGGAACCCCTATCCCCGCAACCACCCTGGTTGTACAAATTGAACCGGGACCTATTCCCACCTTAATAGCGTCCGCACCTGCTTCAATTATATCTTTAGCGCCTTCCGCTGTAGCCACATTTCCTGCAATTACGGAAACCTCAGGGTATTTTTCTTTGATTTTTGTTAATGTGTTCATGATATTCAGTGAATGTCCGTGCGCCGAATCAATAACAATAGCATCCACATTAGCCTTAACCAGAGCTTCGACCCGCTCATCCGTGTCGAACCCAACGCCCACCGCTGCCGCTACCAAAAGCCGGCCACCTTTGTCCTTGGCTGAGTTGGGGTACTGGCGCGACTTTTCGATGTCTTTAATGGTAATTAGACCTTTCAGGTTAAAATCATCGTCAACGATTGGCAATTTCTCTACTTTGTAACGTTGAAGAATTTTTTTAGCCTGTTCCATGGTTGTACCTACCGGAGCAGTAATAAGATTTTCCCTGGTCATCACTTCACTGATATATTTTGAAAAATCCTGCTCAAAACGAAGGTCCCGGTTGGTAAGGATGCCAACCAGTTTTCCCTTCACGGTAATGGGTACACCGGAAATCCGGTATCTTTCCATCAACACTAAAGCTTCTTTGACAAGATTATCCGGCTCAAGAAAAATCGGATCGGTAATCACCCCGTGTTCAGATCTTTTAACCCGGTCGACTTCGAGAGCTTGCCGATCAATAGACATGTTTTTATGAATAACTCCTATGCCGCCTTCCCTGGCTATGGCGATAGCCAAACGGGACTCGGTTACTGTATCCATTCCAGCGCTCATTAGCGGAATATTCAGCTTAATGGACTTGGTTAAGTTGGTACAGGTGTTTACATCATTAGGCAGCACTTCTGAAGCAGACGGAATTATCAAAACGTCATCGAAAGTCAGTCCCGTACGTTCAAACTTTTCCGGCAACAAAGACTTTCCCTCCCCCGCCGGTAAACCGGCCACAAGAAAATTTATATCTGTATATTATAGCATAAAAACGATCAATTCAATATTGTGTCCCACATTAATCTTCACTTCACTACCTATAACCTTATCGCTGAACAAACTTGACACCTGATTAACAAATGACTATTATCTCATCTTTGACAGTTACAAACTATAAAAAGGCTTGAAAACCCTGTATTTGCAAGGAGTTCAAGCCTTTTTTGTTATTCTTAAAAAGTGAGTAATGTTATTATTTTTTAACCCTGCTTAAAATTT
>NZ_JAKOAV010000021.1 GCF_029478095.1 Pelotomaculum isophthalicicum JI
TCCCCCTTCGACTTCCTTCAGACCCCACCGTTGCCAGTGACGCCCTTGTCTACAGGTTGTCTTCCCGCTGGTTAGGTGACAGGGTTTCTTTCAACCCATTGGCTCGGCAGACATGCCGGGCGAACAAGAAGCGGCTGCTTTGTAGCCGCCGCTTCAAATCAATACGTTAAGACATATTTTAAATATCTTCCTCATTTGTCATTGACCTGTTACCGGTTGTCTGCCCTTCCAGCATTTCAGGTTCTTCATCGATCTGATAATCCTCGTCATTTACAAAAACCACTTCATCACAATTAGGACAGGTAATTTCCACCACATCTTTATCTTCAGTTATATGGGAATCAAAATAAACTGTTTCACCACACCCGGGACACTTAACTTCGATAAAATTTCTTTTGCCGGTGATATGGTTTACTTCGTCATCCTCATACAATTCATCTTCCAGGTGGTACAGGTCCTCGTCGATTGTTTCTAAATAATCTTCAAGCTGTTCCTGTCCCTCTTCCAGATCACCAAATGAATCGGCAAATTCGTCTAAAACTTCAATAATTCCATGAAAAAGTTTGCCTTCTTTTGAATCGGGGCTTAGTTCAAGCCCGTTCGACAATCCTTGCAGGTAAGCTACTCTTGATTTCAAATCATTCATTCACACTGTACCCCCTCTGGTTTATTGACTTTGGTAGGTCCTATATAGTATGTCAATAATCAGGGGGCTTTAAACATGTTTGTCAATTATGCCCGTTTAATATAGTTTCCTGTTCTGGTGTCAATCTGAAGCCTGTCCCCCACATTAATGAAAAAAGGCACTTGGACTACCGCCCCGGTTTCCAGGGTAGCCGGTTTAGAACCACCAGAGGCGGTGTCACCCTTGATACCCGGACTTGTTTCAGTAACTTCCAACTCAACGAAGTTCGGCAGTTCCACACCGATGGATTTTTCCTGGAAAGTTAATACGTGGATATTCATATTTTCTTTCAGATATTTTACGGCATCACCCAGCTGGTCGGCAGTCATCGCCAACTGATCATAAGTCTCCATATCCATAAAATTAAAGTCTTTTCCGTCGTTGTAAAGATACTGGACCTCACGCCGCTCAATCCTGGCTTTGGGTATTTTTTCACCAGCGTTAAACGTTTTTTCGACAACGGCTCCAGTACGTACGTTTCTGAGCTTCGAACGTACAAAGGCTGAACCTTTACCAGGCTTAACATGCTGGAACTCAATTACCTGGAAGACATCTCCTTCGAGTTCAATGGTAAGTCCTGTTCTAAAATCGTTGGTTGATATCACCGCTCCCGCCTCCTGATAATTTATGATAAATTTAATAGATTAATAAGCTTATCCTTTGGTATTCCGGTTAAGACCTTACAACCAGATTCCTCCACCACAACAGTGTCTTCAATCCTCACCCCACCCCAGTCCGGCAGGTAAATACCCGGTTCAACCGTAACTATCATGCCCTGCCGCAACACAGTATCATCTTTCGACGACAACCTGGGGTTTTCGTGTATACTTAGGCCAAGCCCGTGCCCGGTGCCGTGTCCGAACCGCTCACCATAACCTTTCGCAGCAATAACATCACGGGCTATCCGGTCAACATCCGACGCCCGCCTGCCGCTGCGGATCGCTTCGATAGCCCGCATCTGGGCTTCAAGCACAATATAATATATTTCTTGTTGTTTTGGACCCGGTTCTCCAATAACGACAGTCCTGGTAATATCTGAATGATAGCCATGATAAACCGCCCCGAAATCCAGGGTGACCAAATCCCCCTCACGCAATTTCCTGGTGGAAGCCACACCATGCGGAAGCGCCGACCGGGGACCGGATGCGACAATAATATCGAAAGCTGCCCCGTCCGCGCCCATACACCTCATTGAATACTCCAACTGCAAAGCCACTTCCCGCTCAGACACACCTGGTTTTATAATGGGCAATACCTTTTCAAACGCCTGTTCAGCAAGGCGTACGGCTTCTGCAATATTTTTAATCTCATCATCATATTTAGTCAATCTGAGTTTTTCCACTAGTCCGCTTTTCTCTTTTATTTCAAGATTAACTAATTTATCCTTTAGCATAAGAAATTGATTGTAGGCTAGATGCTCCCCTTCACAACCCAAACTGGAAATTTTATTTTCTGCCAAAATCGAGGCCAGCGCCTCAGCGTAAGAATCTTTTACCTCTATTATTGTCATTCCCGGGCTTTCATCTTTCGCTTGCTCCAAATAGCGAAAATCTGTAAGCAGGAAAGTTTTATCCCGACATACTAATAGCGCGCCGTCTGTTCCGGTAAAACCGCTTAAGTAATAACGATTTTCCGGGTTAGTTACATAAAGCGCCTCAATTTGAGCAGCCGCCAACAATTCTTGCAATTTATTTATCCGAACTTGCATTTTCATTTGCATCATTTTTCCTCCAACAGGGCATTAGTTCAACTAATGCCCGCAATGCCAACAGGTAACTGTTCGCGCCAAGCCCGCTGATTTGTCCCGCGGCAACCGGAGCGACCACAGAATGCCGCCGGAAATCCTCACGCGCGTAAATATTGGATAGATGTACTTCGATAGTAGGGATTCCAACGGCTGCGACAGCATCGCGCAAGGCGTAGCTATAATGGGTAAACGCCCCCGGGTTAAAGATCACTCCGTCAACTTCACCCACGGCGTGATGGAGCAAATCGATCAAATCACCTTCGTGATTCGATTGCTGAAAGCTAATATCAACCCTTAATTCGGCAGCTAATACCGACAAATTATTATTGATCTCTTCCAAACTAAGATTACCGTATATTGCCGGCTCACGCTTACCAAGCAAGTTTAGATTCGGACCGTTAAGCACTAGTATCTTCAATTAATAACACCTCTTACCGACTGGAAACATTCTACCATAGAACTGCTATTTATTCAAAAGAGAAGTTAATCTGGCTAAACTATTGACCACTTACAGTCATTTCCGCCAACCGTAGAGTCGGTGAACCTTTACTGCCATAAAACTGCAAATCGTTTCCGACAGCGTCAACTGAAGCAAGAAGATCGATGATATTTCCACCCAAGGCCATACCACGTACTGGTTTTGTTAATTTTCCTTCTTCAATCCATAATCCGGCCACTCCAACTGAAAAATCCCCGGAAATTGGATTGGCAGTATGCATTCCCATCACCTCAGTGATGTAAATTCCATCGGTGACATCTTTAATCATATTATCAACCGGGGTAGAACCAGTATCGATAAAAAAGTTTGTGGTTCCTACTTCCGGAGTACCCTTAAAGGAACTGCGCACCCCATTGCCGGTTGAACGCATATTCTCTTTAGCCGCTGTGTAGCTGTTGTAAAGGAATCCCTGGAGAATTCCATCTTTAATCAATACGGTACTCGCAGTAGCAACCCCTTCACCGTCAAAAGGGGTTGATGCAATCCCACTATTCAGAGCGCCATCATCAATTATCGTTAATTTCTCAGATATCATTTTGTCGCCGACTTTACCGGCAAATAATGAACGCCCTTTTTGCACTGCTTCGCTGGTAAGCGCAGGGGCAATCAAGCTCAAAAAGTTTGTTGCAACATACGGGTCTAGCACAACGATCGTTTTCTTTGTAGGAAACGGAGTCGCACCCAGCATGCGCACAGCTCTCTGTGCAGCCTCCCGGCCAACTTTGTCCGGGTTTAATTGTTTATATTTTAACCGGTAGTCGAGGGCAAAACCATTCTGAGTATCATGGCCTTCACTTGCCGCTAACGCCAAATAAATGCCACAGTATCCACGCTGGCAGGTTAATTTCATACCACGACTGTTCACGATCGTTACCAACACTTCTCCATCCTGATATGTGGCGCTTTCAATAATTTTCACCCTGGGATCGTAGTCCAGCGCGGTTTGTTCCATAGATCTGGCCAGATCAATTTTTGCTTCAATCGTGGCCTCTCTAATATCAGGATCATATAAGTCCAGTTCCGGATAGACCATGTCAGGGGCAGGCAGGGAGTGATATGGATCTAAGGCTGTCTTGCCGCAGTTAGCCAGCGCCTGCCGCACAGTCGTCTTTATTCCTTCAACACTTAAATCAGTGCTATAAGAGAATCCAGATCTCGTGCCGCAAATAACCCTCAGACCCAGGCCGCTGTCTTCCGCGAATTTCATGGTTTCCACATGACCATTTCTCACATCGATATTTAACTCTTTTTGTCTGCTGATATAAGCTTCGACCTGTTCGGCCCCTTGCTTTCCGGCAAGTTTAACCGCAGCTTCGGCGATGCCAAGATTAGTCTCGTCTCTACCCATTGATACCGCTCTCCCTCCGACATCTTAAAAACATGATCCAATGTTTGGAACACTTTCAAGTAAAACAAGAGCTTGACAAAAGTAAGCTCTTGTTTTACTTGTTCATGTAGTATAATTCAAGGTTAGTTTTAATATCCCTTTAGCAAAACTAAATTTTACAATGTATAGTGTTATCGGCCTCTACCTCCAGTTTACGGCAAAACTGCCTCCCGGCAGTTTAGTGTACAAAAGGCGCTGTCAGAGCGAATAGGTGACGGGCGGAAATTGGAGCAAGGTCTTGTACTGAAGCCTCCACAATTAAACTAGGGTCCAGAATGGCAAGAATAGCAACTCTTTCCCCGGTAGCCTGGTTTGTATAAAAACCAATTATACAAAACTGCATGTCCTCTCCGTATATTTTCCTGGTTACTATATCCCCGATCTTCATCTGTAATACCCCCTGTGAAATCGGCGAAAACAAAAAAACTAAATAGCAACAATGTTATATTTCTAATAGCATATGCAGAGAGAATTGGAGTTGTGTTTCAACTGCAACACCTAACCGACCATTATCTTTTCCTCAGGGTAAATAAGTGATGCCTTACCCCGTTTTTGGGCCAAGGCAAAAGCCGCAGTCAAAGGACCCACTCTGCCCAGGAACATAGTCATGATAATTAATAAGCGCCCGGCCACGGTTAGTTTGGGGGTAAGGCCCATGGTCAAGCCCACTGTGCCGAAGGCTGAAGTGGTTTCGAACAATACTGTTAGAAAATCCGCATTCTCTGTTATGGATAATAACAAAGAAACTACTGTAACCAAGCCCATCGCCAATATAACTATGGTGATCGACTTGTAAATCTGCTCCTGCCCGATCCGCCGGTGAAATATTTCAGCGTTTTCCTTCCCTTTAGCCATTGACCAGACAGCAATGGCCAGGGCACCCACGGTAGTGGTTTTCACGCCTCCTCCAGTGGAACCCGGCGAGGCGCCGATAAACATCAGGATCACGATAAAAAACTGCGTGGCTGAACGTAACGCCCCCGTATCAAGTGTATTGTATCCCGCCGTCCGGGGCGTAACCGCCTGGAAATAAGCGGCTAAAGTCTTGCCAACCGGACTTAGCGGTTTTAAAGTATTATCCATTTCCAAAAAGTATATTATCAGTGTTCCTGCGATCAATAAAAGTCCGGTAACTGACAAAGTCATTTTTGTATGCAAGGACAAACGCCTAAAATTTTTATTGTGCTGAACAAGGTCGACTATGACACTAAAACCGATACCGCCTAAAATGATTAAAGTTGTAATACATAGATTTACCGTGATATCTTCAGTATACCCGGTCAGGCTCTTAAAATCTCCGAACAGATCGAAACCGGCGTTGTTAAAAGCCGAAACCGAGTGAAACAAACCGTACCAAATCCCTTTTTGCCAGCCCAGGTCAGACGACCAGCGGATTGCCAGCAGCATGGCGAAGACAAACTCGGTGGTAAAAGTAAACAAGAGCACGTATTTGGCTAATCTCACTATACCGGCTACATTTGTCTGATTCAACGCCTCCTGGATAATCAACCTTTGCCTGAGGCCAATCCGGCGGCCCAGCAGCATAGCGAAGAAAGTAGCCATTGTCATAAACCCCAAACCGCCTACCTGGATTAAAGCCAGAATGACCACATGTCCCAAAGTGGTCCAGTGAGTGCCGGTGTCAACGACCACTAGCCCGGTGACACAAACAGCCGACGTGGCCGTAAAAAGGGAGGTTAAAAAGCTAATTTCCTGACCAGGTTGCACGGCTGACGGCATTGTAAGCAAAACAGCTCCCGTCAGAATAACCGATGCGAATCCCACCACCAGAACCTGAGACGGGGTAGCCCGCAAGGTCAACTTTTTTTGTTGTTCTCCATAAGGAGTTAAGGAACCATTTATCGAGCCTTTAAACACTATTTTTCCTCCAAAACAAAACCCCAGAATGCTCCAAAAGGCACCTGGGTTTTTTATAGTATTCTGCACTGTTTATATTATAGTGATGCAATTTTAAAAAACAAGTATCCATATCCAATATTTATATAATCTTTATATACATATTATTGTAGATCTAGATCTACATGGTGATTATTAACAAGAGTTTTCCCTTAAAATGGCGTTCGCTGATTTCTTTGGTGAATAAAGGTTGAACGGTAGAAAAGATCAGACGGGTCCTACTGGAACAACCCGGGTATTATCGAAGAGATAACCAGGAGAGTTGTTAAAATAATCATTATGACAGTGGTCACCCAAGCGATCAAATTAAACACGCGGGAATTTACATGCTCACCCATCAAGTCACGGTCATTGATTAAGTTTAACATAAACACCAGCACCAGCGGCAATAATGCGCCGTTTATCACTTGGGACCAAATCATTATTGGAATCAGAGGAATATTCGGAATAAGAATAATCCCGGCGCCGGCAACCACAAGAAAAGAATATAGCCAGTAAAAAACAGGAGCATCTTCCCAGGTCTTATCTACACCTGCTTCAAAACCAAGGGCTTCACAAATAAGAAAAGCGGTTGAAAGAGGTAAAATTGATGCTGCGAACAAAGAAGCGTTGAACAAGCCAAAAGCAAATAACTCAGAAGCCCAGCGTCCGGCCAACGGCATCAAGGCGCTGGCCGCGTCTTTGGCTGTTTCGATAGCGATGCCGTTTTTATGCAGTGTCGCCGCGCAGGCAACTACAATGAAAATAGCCACCACATTGACCATAATCACACCAGTGATGACATCGAGACGCGAAAGTTTATAATCTTTGATCGTGATCCCTTTTTCCACTACAGCCGATTGAATGTAGAACTGCATCCAAGGCGCGATGGTTGTACCAACTAGGCCTATTAACATGGCCAGGTACTGGCTGTCAAACGTAAAATGAGGGGTTACCGTTTCTGTTAACACGACATCCCAGGGTGGTTCAGCCAGAATACCTGAAATTACGTATGAAAAATATAAAGCCGAGGCAAATAAAAATATTTTCTCTACCCTTTGGTATGTTCCCTTAACTACCAGCCACCATACAACTAACGCGGAAACCGGTACCGATATATATTTGTTAACATTAAATATTTCCAGGCTCGCAGCTACACCGGCAAATTCCGCGATGGTATTGCCCAGACTGGAAAGAACCAAACCAAGCATCGCGAATAATATCAGACGTACTCCATATTTTTCGCGTATCAAGTCGGCCAGGCCTTTGCCTGTCACGGCTCCCATCCGCACACCCATTTCCTGCACAACGAACAGCGCCAGAACCATGGGAATAAAAACCCACAGCATATGATAGCCGAATGTAGCCCCCGCCACGGAGTAAGTAGTGATACCCCCGGCGTCATTGTCTACATTGGCCGTAATAACCCCTGGTCCCAAAATAGAAAGAAAAAATATTACCTTTTTAATAAAAGAGGGTTTTTTCATGCACGCTCACCTCCTGCCGAAGGCTTTGCGCATCATATAATAGGAAAAGCTCTCCAGGTTCTTGCGGTCAGGTACAATAGTATTTAGAACGTCATCCACCGTAATTATTCCGAGCATGCGACTTTTCTCATCCACCACCGGTACAGCAATCAGGTCATATTTTACGATGGTGTCAAGCACATCCCTGTGCTCGTCGCTAGATAAAACGGTAATGATCCTATCCTGCATAATTTCCTGGAGTGGAGAGCCGGGTTGGGCCATAATTAATTCACGTAAAGAAAACACTCCCAAAAGTTTTTCATCTGCATCCGTAACATAAAGGTAATAAATCATTTCAGCCGCATGAGCCGTCTCACGAATTTTATTAATAGCCTCCTGTGCGGTCATGTTTAATGCCAGGGCAATAAACTCGGTAGTCATAAGAGCGCCGGCCGTATCCTCGGGGTACTCCATTAACTCCCGCACATCTTCCGCTTCTTCAGGCTCCATCAAATTCAGCAGTTCATCCGATTTCTCCTGCGTTAATTCGCCGAGCAAATCCGCGGCCTCGTCCGGTGCCATTTCCTCAAGGATCCGGGAGGCGCGCTCACTGTCCATGCGTTCAATAATATTGACCTGTGTGTCCAGGTCTACTTCGCCTAGCGCCTCGGCAGCAGTCTGATCATCCAGGTTATTGATAAAGTGCGGTCTTTCGTAGTGATCAAGCTCTTCTATAATCTCGGCGATATCAGCGGGGTGCAGCCTACTGAATTTGTCGGTGGTTTCGGAAAGTTTTATATTATCCGTCCTTGTACGGATCGGCTCTAAATACTGCCAGCCAACCAGGCTAACAGGCAACCGCTCTGTTTTTGGGTCATAACCGAAAACCCTCCTGAGTAAACCGCGCACACCAACATCCACCGCGCTTAGCATAATCTCATAAGTATCTTTGCGCTTAAGCCAGGAAAGTTGGATATCATTAACCCGAACAAGCTTTGAGCCTTTAATATCTACAATTTGTTTATCAAGAAGCCATTTCTTGACAAAAAGTTCATTCTCCTGGATGTTGGCGTTATTCATAAGATCAAACTTATTTTTTAAAAAAAGGCCTTTTTTATAAAATGTATTTATTTCTGAAATATTAATGATCTTTTGGTTTCCTTTTTCATATTTAATCCCGGTTACTCTCGGGTATACCCCATCCCAAAGCACGGCAAGGTCCCTAATAGTCCCAACCTTTTTGCCCTCGGCGTCATAAATTTTTTTACCAAGGAAGGTGCTGATAAAAAATTCTCCTTGTAATTTCACTTGAAGGCACCTCCTAACTCCGGGCGTGGAATTCCTTTTTGTTAATATGCCATCTTTAATCAATTTTTTTTCCTGATAGCAGTTAATTAAAAACAAAATAAAAACAACCCTGAGGAAGGTATCAAAAGGGTTGTTCCCAGTAAATCCCTTTCCCCTCTCGTTTGAGCTTTGGCACGTACATAGCTAGAGAAATAATCTCAGCCACATTAGATAAAACCTTAAGCCGGTAATACCTGTTGACCCGTTACAGTCTTTCGACTTTTCCGGGCAGTGGCATATGGTCCATGTAGAAGCCTCACCTAACGAGGAAATTATTATATTTTCAATTTATATATTATAATGAAAATAAATTTCTGTCAAACAAAGGCTATATTTAAAGATCGTTGTTTAATAATGAATAATCTTGGACAACTGGGCAAAGTTAATAATAAAATTTTATTTTCACAGTAGTAAATGGAGGTTTTATCTTGTACGATGTCGCAATAGTAGGTATGGGCCCGGCAGGGATGACAGCTGCTGTATACGCCGCCCGCAAAAAACTAAAAACGCTGCTCATCGGTAAGGAATGGGGAGGTCAGATAGCACGGACCAGTGAGGTGGAAAACTATATGGGATTTCAGCTAATCACTGGCCAAGAGCTAATGAGAAAATTTGAGGAGCAGGTTAACGAGTATCCCGTTGAAAAAATATTGGATGAAGTTATTTCCGCCGGGAGTCAAAAAGAAAATTTTATTGTTGCCACGAAAGGCGGGCAGCAATACTTTGCCAGAACATTGATCATAGCCACCGGCAAACAGCCCCGGTGGTTAAATGTGCCTGGGGAAAAGGAGTTTATCGGCAAAGGGGTAAGTTACTGCTCCATATGTGACGCTCCACTTTTTCAGGGTAAGAAAGTGGCGGTAATCGGCGGAGGCAATTCCGCAATTACAGCGGCATATGACTTGATTAAAATAGCTAGCCACGTATATGTTGTCTCTCTGGATGACTGGAAAAGCGACCCTGCTTTAAGCGATAAAATCAAAGATGCCCCGAATCTTACTAAAATGGCCGGGTATCAAACATTAAGCATTAACGGTGAGCAAACCGTAAAAAATATTTTTCTCAAGTCTGTTAGGGAGCCTTTCAGGGAAACGAACCTGGAAGTGCAAGGTGTTTTTATTGAGATTGGCACCGTGCCCACTACCGATTTTTTGAGTGGATTTATCAATTTAAACGATTATGGTGAAATTGTTGTTGACTGCAGTTGCAATACTTCCGTGCCAGGGGTTTTCGCATCAGGAGACGCAACCACCGCGCCTGAAAAACAAGTTATCGTTGCCGCGGGAGAAGGTGCAAAAGCAGCGCTTAGCGCTTTCAAATATATCCTGGAAAATTAAGACTAGAATATTATTAGGTTATCTCTATTTAACCAGTCTGGTATTTTATAACCTTTTATGGCTGGATGATCGGCAAATAACATTCTGACTTTCTTTATAGATTCATATGTTTCTTTAATTAATAATCTTTGCTCACTAATATATTCCTTATTAAAATGATTATTATTTATACCACGCGCTAATTCTTGTTTAATAATACCAACCTTGATAAAAGGATTAATAATATCAGTATAGTCCTTATCATCAAGCAGCCTGACCTTTTTTCTCAGCCACTCATCAAGGAGTTGTATTGTGCTTTTGTCAACAGCTTGAACCTCCGCAAAGAAAGCAATATTTATATTTTCAGACATCATATTATCCAGAACATGAACAAATTCATAATAATTTTTTTTATTTGGAATAAAAAGCGGCCTGAAGCCCTCCGGTCTGTTTTTTTTAAAATCCTCCTTAAATATTCTCTCACCAAATATCTTCAGCGACATTTCATTAATATGAAATAATTCCTCAATGAAAGCCTCATAAATTGATGCATTTTCAACCCACTCACCGAAAATAGAATTATGATAACCACCGTATACAGTTTGACACTCCTCGCCTGTTATCAAATAGGACATCCATTTACTTTGATGTTCTACAGAAAGAATATTGAGATGCCTAAGACAAGCTGCAACCACTTTTTCCTTGCTTTTTTTAACATATCCAAATTCAAATACCGGTAGTAAAATTTTATCCTTTTTACACCTGTCTTTATAATTATAAGCTATAGAACCCGAATAATCAGATATAACATTAATATGGTACCCGGATTCATTAAAATAATCATTCAAAATACTCATTTCGAAAAACAATGGTTCTAATTGTGGTTTTCCAAGATACAACATATTGGTAAAGGGTTTATCGCTGTATTTTATTTCTTCCAGAGTAGTAGTTAAATGTTCTTCAGTAGGATAAAGGCAAATTTGTTTTATAGTATTATTATTTAATACAGAAATTTGTTGTGTAATTGGAAAATCATTATATTGTTTAATATAAGGGTTTATTGTATAATTCAATGTTATCTTTTTTTCTTTGATTAAATCAACTATTATTGTTTTCAACATATTTTCATTTAAATCCATATATTCTATTTTTATCTCATCATAAGGGATTCCATTAAAATCATTGGAATTAATATAATAACTAGTTATTCTTTTTAATATTTCTATCTTGCTCAATGAATTTTACCTCCATATCATATTATTAAAATTCCAGTGAACCCGCTTGAATTTGGCACGTAAGGCATATCAAAAATAGTCTATTATATTTTACAACTTTTTTCGACAATAAAGACAAGTTTTTGCAGGTGAATTCATAATTTTGCCGAAAAACAAATAATTCATAAAAATCATGATATCACCGGGAGGAAAATAATTTGCTTCATCAACAAAAAGATATTAGCATAAAGAAGGAAGCTCTTCAAATGATCAAGCCCCATAATCACCTTTGCTTGATTTATGACACGCCGGAAGAATGGTATGATATTGTCATCCCGTTTTTTCTCCTGGGTCTCGAGCAGGGTGACAAATGTATTTATATCGCGGACGCAAGCACTGCTGACCAAATACGCGTCTTTTTAAATGAAGAAGGTGTCAATGTAGCTGCTGTTGAATCATCAGGGCAATTTGTCATCCTGACAATAACCGAAATCCAACCGGAAGATGGCATATTTGACCCTGACCAAATGATTTCATTATTAAAAAAAGAAACAGCTAAGGCAATGCACGAAGGCTATAATGCCATACGTATAACCGGAGAAATGACCCGGTTTCTCCAGGTTGGAACAGATGCGAGCAAGCTAATAGAATACGAGGCTAAGCTAAATTATTTCTTCCCGGAATATCCTTGTGTATCCATTTGCCAGTATAACCGTAAAGAAACCGCTCCGGAAATCATTAAAGAAGTGATTATGACTCACCCGATACTGGTGCATGGCAGCCATATTCACCACAACTTTTATTATTTGCCGCCAAATTATTTTCTAAACCAAAAAAGTAGTGCATGCGAAGTTGAGCACTGGTTAAATAACTTGGAAAACAAGTATAACATTGAGGAGCGGTACCGGCGAATTGTCGAAACCGCCAATGAGGGCATCTGGATATTGGATGCCAACCATCAGACAACTTTCGCCAATGAAAAACTGGCATTAATGTTTGGCTCTACTGTTGAAGAAATGAACGGGCGGTCTCATTTTGATTATATAGACAAAAAACAATGGTCCGATGTTAATAACGCCATGGAACGCCGCAAATTAGGAATCTGGGAACAATACGAAATCGAGTACCGCCGCAAAGACAACTCACCATTTTGGGCGATAGTGTCCGCCACCCCCTTTTTTGACCAAAACGGCCGCTTTATTGGCTCGTTGGGAATGCTCACGGACATCACGAAGAGAAAGCAGGCTGAGCGGGAACTGCAAATGAGCAACGAGGAACTGATATCAGCTAACGAGGAATTGACAGCCATAAATGAAGAATTGATTGCTACAGAGGAAGAACTCAGGCAGCAGTATGAGAAACTGCAGAAGAAAGAGGCAGACTTGGCGGTGGCGAACCAGCAACTTCAGGATATTATTGAATTCCTCCCGGATGCCACTTTTGTTATCGGTAAGGATAGGAAGATTATCGCCTGGAACCAGGCTATCGAAGAAATGACCGGTATGCCAAAAGAACAAATGCTGGGCAAAGGAGATTATGTGTATTCAATTCCTTTTCACGGAAGACCCCGCCCGGGTTTGGTTGATTTTGCCTTCAACACCGATTTTGATCCTGATTCTTTTTATGACTGCTTCGAAAGAAAAGGTATCACTTTGCATGGGCAGACATATTTGCCTGACATGCATGGAGGAAAGGGCGCCTATATTTGGGGCATCGCTTCACCGCTTTTTGACAAGGAAAAGCGGATCGTTGGAGCAATTGAGACTATTCGTGACATTACTGAACAAAAGCAGCTTGAAGAACGCCTGAAACATATAAGCCTACATGATACTCTCACCGGCCTGCATAATCGCGCTTATTTTGAGGAGGAAATGCGGAGGATAGAGGCAGGACGCGGTAATTCGGTGGGTATTATTGTTTGCGATGTGGACGGACTTAAATTTGTCAACGATACACTTGGCCATGAAGCCGGGGATGCCTTACTGCTGACAGCTGCCCGTATCATCAAAAGTTCCTTTCGGGAAAGCGATATGGTAGCAAGAATTGGCGGCGACGAATTCGCCGCAATTATTCCTAACAGTGAAGAGAATACTGTTGAAGAAGCCTGTAACAGAATAAAGCGCACCATAGATAGTTATAACGAAACAAACCGGGAGTTGCCGCTCAGCATTTCCGTCGGTTTTGCCGCAAGAAGAGATCTTTCAGTGAGTATCAATGAACTCTTTAAAGAAGTAGACAACAAAATGTACCGTGAAAAGCTCCACCAGGCCCAAAGCACACGCAGCGCCGTAGTGCAAACTTTGATGAAAATGCTTCAGGTAAGGGATTTTATGACAGAAGAGCACGCGGACCGGTTACAGATCCTGATAGTAGATCTGGCTTCAGCTATCGATTTGCCCGAACGCAGTGTGACCGACTTGCGCCTTCTGGCACAATTTCACGATATCGGCAAGGTGGGAGTGCCAGACAGCATTCTTTTTAAACCTGGCCCTTTAAATGCTGAAGAGACTGCTGAAATGAGGCAACATTGTATAATCGGCCACCGTATTGCCATACTCGCGCCGGATCTTGTCCCGATTGCCGACTGGGTCCTGAAACACCATGAGTGGTGGAACGGCGAGGGATACCCCCTTGGCTTAAAGGGTGAGGAAATACCGTTGGAATGCCGTATTCTGGCCATTGTTGACGCTTATGACGCCATGATTAGCGACCGTCCTTACCGCAAGGCAATGACCCAGAGGGAAGCCATAAATGAACTGCGGAACTGTTCAGGAACACAATTTGATCCTCAACTGGTAGAAAAATTCATTCACTTGCTGGATAAAAGAAGACTCTATGACCTGTCTGTTCCGTTATTATCATGAATAAACTAGATTATCGTAGAATAACCATGATCTTTTGTGTCCCGAAGCAGCATTTTGAACCCTTAAACCAGCCCGGTTCACCAGTGCCCGCCATTAACCGGGGTGACCTTTGAATTTAGCCTGGAAAACTAGTAGGATTGTCGCAATAAATCTTTAATAGCTCTTAAGGCTATGTAAGGATAACGTACAACAAAAACACAGGAGGAGTGCAGAAATGGGATTGTTTAAAAAATTGAAGGATGTGTTGGAAGCAAATATTTCCGACCTGATCTCCAAGGCTGAAGACCCGGAAAAAATGTTGAACCTTTACGTGGAACGAGCCACTGAGGAATTAAAGCAGTTCAATATCCAGGTCAACCGCGCAGTGGCCGACCAACTGCAACTTCGCCAAAAAGCAGAAGCCAGCAAGAAAGAAATTGAATCATGGAACACTCAAGCTAAAGTGGCAATTACGCAAAACAGAGATGATCTGGCCAGGATTGCCCTGGAACGTAAAAAGACAGCGGAAAACAATCTGGCTGAATATGAAGCTCAGTTAGCCGAACAGGAGAAAGCGGTAGAAACATTACGAAGCAATTACCGCTTATTAGAGGAAAAGCTTAACAAGGCCAGGTCTGAAAGGGACCAGTTGGTGATGCGGCAGCGCCGGGCGGCGGCCATGAAGCAAGCTAACGAAGCAGTACAGGAAATTGCTAGTAATAACGCTCTTTCCGATTTTGACCGGATGCGTGACAAAGTCAATAGATCGGAAGCGGAAGCACAGGCAACCATGATTTCCGCTGAGAACTCTCTGGAAGATGAATTTGCCAAGCTGAAAAAATCAGCCGACGACATGGCCGTTGACGACGAATTGGCGAGACTGAAGGCTGAACTTGGAAAAGGAAAGGAATAAACTCGTGAGTTGTTTGAAAAAAACCCTCGGTTTGCTTGTATGCCTGGCGCTGGTACTATCCCTCCTGGCAGGCCCGGCCCTGGCAAAAGGGTTCAGCAGCGGAGGACGCAGTAGTTTTTCGTCGGGCAGCAAAAGTACTTCATCCGGGAAAAGCTACTCGTCAAGCACTTCGAGCTACTCCAGCAAATCCGCAAAGAGTGGAGCGGCTGATACTGCCGCTCCATCATCTAGTGGATCACAACCAACAGGGGCGTCAACGAGCAATTCATCTTCCGCTGATACTTCAAAGGGTAAAGGTTATACAACCGAAACACAGGATTTTTCCACACCAAGACAAGGCAGTCCGCCGGCGTTGAGCCAGGACTATCAAACTGGCAAATCTGGTTACTCAACAGGGAACAGCTCATACTCCACCGGAAAAACGTCTTACAACGGCACCTGGGACCGCACCTTGTCGCCTGAAAGCGACCGTTTCCCGGCTCAGCGGCAAGTTGGTGTTTTCGGTTCACCGCCGCAGCCCCCGTATTATTACCATAATCGTTACTGGAGTATGCCTGCGTGGTCACATCTTTTCTTTACGCCAAATTATTACTACACTCCCTGGGGTTACCACTATTTCATGCCAAGTTTGTTAACCTGGGTTATAATCTTAGGGCTGTTAGGTTTGTGTGGATATTTAATTTACCGCCATCTGAAGCGATCGAGGAAATAATTTAGGAGGGTGCTATAAAATGGAATGGCTAGACGGGAAGAGAGTATTCATCAGACGCGACAGGGAGGATAACGGTTTTGACGGTGTGGTAACCCAAGTCAAAGGAAAATGGATTTACGTTGCGGTATCAGACCCGGATCCGGTCGGTTTTGAAGGGATCTGGGTAAACACTGAGCTGCAACGGGAAATTGCCGTATTAAAATAATCGAACCGTTTAATAACGCCGGCGGAAACCAAACCGGCGTTTTTTTACGCCAAAATAAGCCGGTAAATTCCCACCGCAGATGTTAAAAGTTACATGTCGCAAGCAATAAGCATATACTAGCAATAATAAATTTACGGGGAAATTTAGAAATGAGTACTGTTAATAACAAAATAGATGTACGGTGTATCAACGGCTCGCCCGGGATTTTTAACACTGAAGGTCAAAATAATTACTATCCGCTTTCCATGACAAGCAATCCGGCAATTTGCAACGAAGAGTTATGTACGCTTGGTTATAACTACGCCATGATCACTTGGGCAACACCGAAACGACCGGCGGACACGACAATATGTTTCGGAGAGAACCCTGAACGATTAACTAAGCATACAGTCAATCAAAATACTGAATATCATTGGGTGGAAATATACGGTTTAATTCCTTCCACACGTTATTGGTACAGGGTAGAGTCCAACGAGGTTAAAGGCTCTTTAAATTCTTTCACGACTTTACCTAAACCTGAGGGAAAGCATCTTTTTAATTATGCCATTTTTAGCGACACGCACATTGCTTCTACCAACCCTGTCAAAGATATCAACGAAACTTATTTTGGCAAACTCGTTGAACACTCAAAAACATTATTAACCCAGTGTATAATGGACAGCAAAAGACGGAATATTGATCTGGCAGTGATAACAGGTGACCTTACTGACACCGCAAACCAAAAGCAGTATTTAGAGCTAAGGGATCAAATCCTTCCATGCTTCGGGAATACCCCCTATCTTTTATGTATCGGTAATCATGACAAATTCACCAAAAACTCGGGCATTGGCGAAAAAGGCTTTCTTGACTATGTCTCGAACCGCGAAAAGACTTGCGCGAACTTCGTATTTCGTGATTATCAGTTTATTCTGCTTGACTCCTGTAGACAAAATGATAATTGGGGATACATCTATCCCACTCACTTACAATGGACCAAAAATATATTGCAAAGCGAAGGCAAACCCTCTTACCTGTTTTTTCACCATCCATGCAATGGACCCGACTTGTGGTTCGGCGTAAAAAACCATAAGGATTTTCTAAAAACCATCCGGCCATTTTCCTGTGTGCAAGGTGTTTTTTCCGGACATATTCACCGAAATAAAGTAACCGTCAACCATATTGCGACAGGCAATCTCCCTTACGTGGAAATACCCGCAACCGTGCAGTTTCCTTGCGCCTATGCGATAGTGCAGGTATTTGAGAGCGGCTTCATTTACAACTCTTACAAAGTGAGCAGGCTGGATCTATCGGAAATGTCCCGGGGAAGGTTTATTCTTAAACATCGTGGTAACGCCATCCTCACCTGGTACGGTTTTGGCGGCATAGGTGATCGTTGTTTTTCCTATTCCAACAACCAATTGTTTCGCCCGGCTCGGTACGAACTAGCTGTAACATTAGATCAGCAGAGGGCTATTAAGTTTTATCAACGGGTTCAGTCCTTCGACGGCGCCAGTCTTACTTGTTCCAATAACATCAATAATTTAAAAGTTGTCTTAGGCCACCACGATTCACATTCACTTGCTTTCCGATCATACTATGACAAATTTTCGCATTTTAACATTAACGCCATGATAAGTAAAGAAGGCAACTACGATTTACCTCAGAACATTAAGCTGCTTATCGAATAACATGTAAAAAACATCCAATCCAATTTTCGTTGTTATAAAATATGATAAGACAAATTCTAACATTAACATGGTAAATGTAACCATGGAAAATATCTTTCATATAATATAACAACAATCAACCCTAGAAAGGCAGGACATTAAAATGAGCGCTAAGCAAGAAGACGTAATGGGCGGCATGACAGGCGGATGTTTTCCTAGCCCTCAAGACATCCTTGGGATGCTGGCGGCAAGCGAACAACAAGAAGTTGTTCTTTATTCCCAGATTGCACAAGCCGTACCGTCAGAAGAACTTAGAAGAATAATTTTATACATGGCATGCAAAGAACAACGCATGGCGGAAAAACTTGCCTTGCTGTCGCAATGTTTTGGGGCAATGCCCGCCGGGCCGCCTGTCGGAACAATGTCTTATTCCGTCGGTGAGCAAGAAGAAAAGAAATAATGTTATTAAACATTTTTTCAGGAGGTAATAAAAATGAACACTCTGCAAAGTTTGTTACATGAAGCAATTCAGCTCGAACTCCGGCAAGTGCAACATCTGGCCATGCTGGCATGCATGGCTCCGGACGAATGCACCCGGCATATAATTTTAGGGATGGTCAAGGAAGAGACCGGGGAAGCGATGTTCTGGAATACCGTTGATGCCGCTTACCGGGGAGTCCAGCTAACCGGAGGAGTACCTTGCCCTGTCATGCCGCCTGGAATGGCGCCAACACCCGGCTGTAATCCAACTCCTGGCTGCGGCCCCTGTCCAGGAACTCCCTGTCCTGGTATACCAACTGGTGGCATAACTGGTGGTATAACTGGTGGTATAACCAGTGGACCAGGCGGCTCCCCTATGCAGGCTTGGAATCCCAACCCTATTATATCTCCCGACCCGGGTGGCGGTGTCTGTGGCCAAGGGTTTTATTCAGAAGAAGCGAAAAAAGATGAAAAAAAATAATTATTACTGGCCGGGTTTCCATTTACCGGCCTATTCTCTTTAAATTCAGTGAATTCATCTAATTTATATCAATAATCTTTAGCCTGTCATAATAATTTTCGAGTAAACGAATCAAGTCCTCTCCCTCACTTTGCTGGCAAAAGAGAAGCCTCTCTGGCTTAATGTCCAGCTGCGCCAGAAGAGTTCTGGCGCGCTCTAAGACGCGATTGCATGATGCGCTCCCGCTGGGGTGCCGACATTGCCCCGGACCGCAGGCTACGATCGCCACCCCGGCAGCCCCGTTCTCAAAAGCTTTTAAAATCCATTCAACGCGCAGTGCGCCTGAAGTGGGTATCTCAACCAACCGTGTTTTATTTAGTATGGATGATTCTTTAAACTTGTCCCGCGTTAAGTCCAAGACAACCCCCCGGCAGGCGAATATAGCCAGATAACGTGCGATTAATGGGTTATCTTTTACCATAATTTCGTCTAGAACTTCCAGCGTAATAGCGCCCGCCGGGCAGGCAGCCGCGCAGATGCCGCAAGCCAGGCAGCTTTCCACGGGAATCCCTGCATGCTCTTTAACAACGGGTACACCATAAGGACAAACACGCTGGCAGGTTAAGCAAGCAGCACATTTCTCAATATTTACCTTTGCTCCTAATCCGCAGCTCATGCAACGTCCCGCTTCGCGGAGCGCAGCTTCTTCTTCTAAGCCCTTTTCATAAGGCAAGAAGTTTAGAGAACGTTGTTCAGGCAATAGTGACTGCATTCCCTGCCGTTCAATATGAGGCACTTTTACAGCAACTTTATCCGGCAATGCTCCAATGAGATTAGTCTCTCCTTCAACTGGAAGCATTGTTTCACCTTTTAAGCTGCGCCCGACAATATCTGCCACGCGATGTCCTGATGCCACCGCCGCTATTGCCGGTCCCGGTCCCGTGATTATTTCACCACAAGCAAAAACACCTGAATCCGCGGTTGTAAGAGTTTTTTTATCTGTCAGCAGATAACCCAGCGCATCTTTTTTCAAGCTGCTACCTTCAAGAAAAGATGTTTCCGGTGTTTGGCCAATGGAAAGTATTACTGTATCTCCTGGAATAGTCTTATAAACATTGGGTTCATATACCGGGTTGAATTTTCCTTCCCAATCTAAAACAGTTTTTACTTTCTGTACTTTAATACCGGTAATGGAACTTCCACTTGACAGAACCTCCACCGGACCGTAACCTGGCTCCAGCTTCACCCCTTCATCAATCGCCTCTATGATTTCCCAAGACGATGCCGGCATTTGCTCCCGATCTTCAAGTGAAATTACAGTTACCTCTAGCGCCCCCAAGCGCAACGCGGCACGGGCTACGTCCATCGCCACATTGCCTCCGCCGAGCACAACGATCCGCTTACCAATCCGCGGCATTTTCCCTAAATTTACCAGATTTAAAAACGGCAGCGCAAATAATACGTCGGCATGATCAAAACCTGGCAGGGCTAATCCCCGGCCTCCCCATAGACCGGTACTTATAATTACCGCGTTATATTTATTTCTTAATTCATCAATACTGATATCTATACCCACTTCAGTATCGGGAACAAAGTTTATACCGGTAGACAAGATCTGCTCGACATCCCGTCTCAGCGCTTCTCTCGGCAGGCGAAATGTCGGCAGTGAGGCCATGAAGTGTCCACCCGGCTCCTGGTAACGGTCGTATACAGTAACTTGGTGGCCTTGACGCGCTAAGTCATATGCCGCGGTTAAACCAGAAGGTCCTGAGCCAATTACCGCAACCTTTTTGCCTGTATATACGGTTGGACAAACCTTCTCCGTCCGCAAACCGACTGCTTCTACAACAAAACGTTTTAAGCTGCGAATGGAAACAGGCTCATCGACCTGCGCCCTGCGGCAGGCAGCCTCGCAGGGGTGCGAACAGATCAAAGCGCAGACAGACGGAAAGGGATTATTCGCCTTGATCAAGCGGTAAGCTTCCATGTAGTCACGTTTTGATATGGCGGCCAGGTAACCACGGACATTGGTGTTAACAGGACAAGCGTTGTTACATGGTGGCAATAGTTCAATCAATCGAAGGAAACCTCCAAATGTAATAGATAAAAATATTTAAAAAAATTATATCCTTATTGACAAAAGTTTTGCAAAAGTTTTTTTTGTGATAAAATATTACTTATCTTAGTATACAGGATTATTTCTTTCTATACCGAATATGTTTTAATGTGGCGAGGATATGTTAAAGCTAAATATCAATATAAAAAAATTATTGCCTTCCAAAAATATATATGTAAATATTGTTATGAGGGAGAATATATGTTAATGAAATTTCCGGAATTAAAAATCAGACATTTGGTGCCAAAGTATCCAATTATTCAAGGCGGCATGGCTTTGCGGGTATCTACCGCCCCACTTGCAGCTGCTGTAGCTAATGCCGGTGGAATTGGAGTAATTGGCGCTTCCGCTATGTCAATAAATGAATTAAGAAACGAAATACGAACTGCCAGAAAAAACACCAAAGGTATTATTGGTGTAAACATTATGTTCGCTGTTCGTCAATTTGCAGCGCTTGTGCAATCAGCGATTGAAGAGAAAATTGATTTAATCTTTACCGGAGCAGGATATTCACGGGATATTTTCCGCTGGAGCCAAGAATCGGGCGTTCCGATTGTCCCTATTGTATCGTCTTCGAAACTGGCGAGGATTGCGGAAAAACAAGGTGCGGCGGCAGTTGTGGCTGAAGGGGTCGAAGCAGGAGGGCACCTTGGCACAAACCGTTCAATTGATGAAATACTCCCGGAAATCGTTTCCGCGGTAAAGATACCGGTAATCGCCGCCGGCGGTATTGTGGACGGCAAAGGTATCGCTAAAGTGATTCGGATGGGGGCTAGCGGAGTTCAAATGGCCACCCGCTTTGTACTAAGTGTTGAATGCGCGGTAGCTGAAGCTTTCAAGCAGATGTACTTAAAAGCTACGGCGGACGATGTAGTAATCATATCCAGCCCGGTAGGTATGCCGGGTCGTGCTTTGCGCAACGCTTTTGCGGACAAGATACTAAAAGGCGACGCGCCGGAACCGGATGGATGTGATGGTTGTCTAAAAAATTGCTCCCAGGAGTACTGTATCGTTAAAGCCTTGGAAAACTCACGTATCGGTCAAGTTGATGACGGTGTGGTTTTTGTCGGGCAAAATGTTCATCAAATAAAAAACATTTTGCCTGTGCAAACGATTTTTAATAAACTCATTGACGAATATGAGCAGGAACATGACGGCTGACCCAAAGGTCACACAAGTCGAATTTGTTCTGCTAATTATATATGCTAACCGCTTACCATGACCATAGTCCTATAAATAACATATTATAGGACTATTTACTTTTACAAGTATTTATAATATATGTAAACCAACGAATAAATATTGACTGTCGACTTATTCCCAATACAAGCAATTAATCTGCTTCTAATAGCAACTAGCAACCCACATCATCTGGAAAGGAATGAAATATGATGACTGAAACCATACCGGTTTTCTGCCCCAATACAAAGCGAGAAGTTATCGGTTTGTTAAAGTTAAATCCAAGTATTTACGATAATGATATCAAGCCTGAATATGATCTTATATTATGTACCGGTAAAATTAATGATTGTGACAAGGCAGCATTCAGTTGCCCGCTCTCAAATATTTGCGCTTGTAAGCTGCAATAACCGGGACTAACATAAGCGCAAAAATTTTGTCAGATATATATTATATCTTCATCAAATATTGTCAAAGTTTTCAGCCCGTCCGCGGTTACAACAAAAGTATTTTCAATTCCCACCGCTCCGTCTTGAAAAACGAATTTTGGTTCAATAGCTAATACCATTCCTTCTTCCAGCGGTGTTTTGATACCTGCCGCGACAACCGGCATTTCGTCAAGTTCTAATCCAACGCCATGGCCGATAAATGATACTCTCTCAGGATAACCCATAAAGTGTTCTCCAAAATCACTCGCTTCCGCTATTTCCAACGCTGAATCATAAAGTTCCGCGCACATCACTCCCGGCTTTGCCAGTGTCTTGATTCTCTCTTGAATTTTATATGCGACTGAATAGGCGCGGACTAAGTGGTCCGGCAGTTTACCAATACAAAATATCCTGGTTTGGTCCACGATGTATCCGTCATAAACAAACCCGTAGTCTACCAGTACAGGTTCGTTTTTGCCAATCAACTTATAACCGGCGCTTTGGGGGAAAGAAGGATCCGGTCCCCTACCGCCCGTGGGTCCGTCGAAGTAACTTGATACCGCGAGGTTCGAGCCGGACATTAAATGACCGTAACCAAGTTCCTGGTTAAACCCCCGCAACCTGTGCATACCAATATGACCCCTTTTCCGGCAAGCCGCTTCAACATCCCCTGCCAACTCCAGTTCAGTAATACCTTCCCGAATATTTTCCCTGATAAAACCATATATCTCCTGGTTTAGTCCCGCGGATTCATTGATTATTCCCAATTCATAAGGCGATTTGACCATGCGTAAGGAACGAATATAAGGACTGACATCAATTATTTTCGTTTTTTCAAATAACTTATGATAACGCTGGTATTGGACTACCGGCAGCACATCCAGTTCAAAACCCAAGATGTTAAACGGTCCGTAGCCAAAGGATTTTAAAACAGCCACCATTTCTTTGGGATTTTCAAGATGGATAATGTTTTCTAAGGCTGATTCTTCACTCGCCCGTATAAAACTCCGCTTAACCATCAGAACCGGTAGGCCGTCAGCCGGAATAAACAGATGCGCTCGCTGCATCGTACCGGCGAAATAAAAAACATCGACATTTTGGATAATCATTGCTCCATCAATACCCTGACGCTTTAAAATATCTTGTAAGTTCTTAATTCGCCGTTCAAGCTCAAATTTTGGTGTAATACGCAACGGTAAGCAACCTCCCTTTTTTAACATTAAGGTATTCAGAATTCAGGAGTCAGAATTCAGAATATTTCGGGATGATAATTAATTCTTTATTCTGACTGCTGACTACTGATTACTGACTCCTGATTAGTTATGTAATGCTTGTTATTACAAAGGTTAGCTGGTTTATCACGACCAGAATGAAGGATTTCATCTGATGTATGGAGAATATTTTCATTCAGAATAAATTATACAGCTGTTTTAAGGAGATTGCTATGAAATATGTTATTTTATTGGGTGACGGCATGGCCGACGAACCGGTCGGCGAACTGGCCGGAAAGACGCCTCTACAAGCTGCCGCCACGCCAAATATGGATTACCTGGCGGCTAACGGTGTAATAGGTACAGTCAGGACGGTCCCGGAAGGACTGCCACCTGGCAGTGATGTCGCCAACCTCTCCGTAATGGGTTACGACCCTTGCAAATACTATACCGGACGCTCGCCTCTTGAGGCTGTGAGCATGGGCGTCGACCTGGGGGAAAACGACGTAGCTTTTCGTTGCAACCTGGTCACCTTGTCCGATAATGGCATTTATGAAGAAAAAACAATGATAGACTATAGCTCCGACGAGATCTCCACACTGGAAGCCAAGGAACTGATCGAAGATATCGATAAGCGCCTGAGTAACGACTTTATCCATTTTTACCCCGGCATCAGCTACAGACACCTTTTAGTCTGGAAAGGCGGACCTGTGTCCAGTGACCTTACACCTCCCCATGACATATCAGGCCGGTTTATCACTGAATACCTTCCCAAAGGCGACGGATATGAAACTTTAATTTACTTGATGAAAGAAAGCAATAAGATTTTACCGGAACACCCTGTAAATTTAAGAAGAAAGAAAGAAAAAGGTCTTCGGCCCGCCACTTCCATCTGGCTGTGGGGGCAAGGGAAAAAGCCGGCATTACCTAAATTCATCGACAAATACGGGCTTACAGGCTCAGTGATTTCCGCTGTAGATTTAATTAAAGGGATTGGTATTTGCGCAGGACTGAAAGTAGTTGAAGTGGAAGGCGCCACCGGTAACATACACACCAACTTCCGGGGCAAGGCTCTCGCAGCCCTGGAAGAACTTAGCAAAGGAAAAGATTTCGTTTATATTCATGTTGAAGCGCCGGATGAAGCCGGGCACCGGGGTGAATTGTCAAACAAGGTAAAAGCCATCGAGGAAGTTGATAAGATGCTGGCTGAGTTGCTAAACGGGCTTAGCCAATTCAAAGATTACAGAATAATGCTCCTGCCTGACCACCCCACCCCTATGAGCATTCGCACTCATTCCAGCAGCCCGGTTCCCTTTGTGATATATACAAGTGGAATTAATACTAATAACAAAATCAAGTCCTACAACGAAGAGGCAGCGGAACAAAGCGATTTAATTTTTTCCACAGGACACGAACTCATGGATTATTTTATCCGGCGCAAATAACATTGCAAAAGATTATAACAATATTTATTCATCCAACATCATTTCATAATCTTTAGTTTATGTTAATTGTTAATCAAATATTTGACTGGTGATAAGATCCAGTATACAATAGAAAGCATAGATTAAGTAGAATTGGGGCTGGAATCAATGACTTATGAAGTATATAAACCTACGGCTGAAAAAGAATTCACTATCTCTATTTCAAAAAATCACTTCACCCTAAATAAAAAACTGGCTTTAAAAATGAATATGAGTCATGTCGAGTTATCGTATGATCCCTTAACTAAAACGATAAGAATAAGTCCTTCTACTAATAACAACGGACTAACTGTCAACAGAAATAAGATAGGCGCCAGAGGCTTTTTAAAGCATTTTAACATTCAGTGCAAGGGAAAATATCATATAACTATTGACGAAAACGAAAAGGCGCTTTATATACGTCTGTAATTTTTTTTAATGAATGGATAAAGTAAATATAAAACCAATATTACAAAACCAACTATAGAAAGCCTTGTATTTAAGTATCGGGCAATAATTTGATAATTATGGCCAAAAAACATACCGATCATTAAATATAAGAATCCCCACCCCAAAGCGAAGATGGAATTATAAAAGAGGAAATATACAATTCCAATTCGGCTAACACCCGCCATGTAAGGAGTAAGGTTGCTTAGTCCCGGGAGGAACCTGCCAAAGATAATAAACGCAGGCGCTGACCGGTCCAGCCAGCCCTGGGCTTGTTCGAATCTTTCAGGAGAAATCCGAAGATACTTGCCGCTACGCAAAAAAAATGGCTGCCCTAGTTTTCTGCCGATCAAATAAGCCGCTAATGAACCGGCAGTATAACCGAAAAGTAATGTTAAAAGAGCGCTTAAAAATTTCATGTTGCCCTGGTTGACCATAAAACCTGCAAGAACAACCATTATACCTCCAGGAAAAGGTACACCCATTGCTTCAATTACTACTCCAGCCAACAGACCTCCCAGACCTAGCGCCGACAGATACTCAACGATTAAATCCAACAAAAATATCCCTCCTCCAAGACATATTTATGATGCCCGGAAAAAGGACTTTTTTTCGTGAACTGATAATAAATCCTCTTGCGAAAATTTCACAGAGATAAAATATTGGCCAAGTGATACATCTCAACATCAATTGTTTTAGCCTGGGTCAAGGCATCATCAAGATTAACAGCCGCTATTTCCCCCTTACTCACGCCAACCATCATTTTGGTCGCCCCGTTCATCAACAGCTCTACTGCCCTCGCCCCAAGCCTGCTGGCTAGAATTCTATCCGCGGCCGATGGTGAACCGCCCCGCTGGAGATGCCCTAATATGGTTACTTTTGTATCAATCCCTGTACTTTCTTTTATTTTTCGCCCTACCTCCAAACCACCGGAAGCACCTTCAGCCACGACTATAATGCTATGCAATTTTCCCCTGCGAAATCCTCGCAAGAGCTTTTCGCAAATTTCATCATAACTAAAAGGACGCTCTGGAATCAAGATAGATTCGGCACCCCCGGCCAACCCGGCCGCAAGGGCAATAAAGCCGCTGTGGCGCCCCATCACTTCGATTATAAAGGCACGTTCGTGAGAAGTAGCGGTGTCCCGGATCTTGTTTATCGCCTCGATGGCGGTATTTACCGCTGTATCAAACCCAATAGTTTGATTCGTGCCTGGAATATCGTTGTCAATTGTTGCGGGAACACCTACGACCGGGAGATTGTGTTCAAGATAAAAAGACCTGGCGCCCCGGAAAGATCCGTCACCACCAATAACTATTAGTCCTTGAATGCCAAAGCGCTTAGTATTTTCATATGCTTTAGCCCGGCCCTCCGGAGTTAGAAACTGGTCTGAGCGGGCAGTACGTAAAATAGTTCCCCCTCTTTGAACAATGTCGGCAACCGAACTAAGATTCATCGGCTCCATGTCGGCCTCTATAAAACCGTTAAAACCACGCTTAATCCCAATAACTTCCAGGCCATGGTAAACAGCTTTGCGTACCACCGCCCTGATACATGCATTCATGCCCGGAGCGTCACCACCGCTTGTCAATAACGCCACTCTTTGCATTGAACTATACCTCCATATAGATGAATACTACTACGAATAGCGGTGCAAAATTACAGAATAAGATTTATTTTAAATGGAATTGATAATCTCCAGCGCCTCGTCAACTTCAGATTCAGGTACAAGGATTTCTATTGAACAAGTATTGCTGGCTTGCTGTGGTCCTATAGGCCTTAGTTTAACTAAAAAACCCTCTGCTGTTAAACGTTTCTCTAACTTCTCCGCCTCTTTTTTATTAGGCGCAATATATACCACTGTCCACACATCAAAGCCTCCTAACATTTTAGCCGTCATATGGTTAGTTTTTTCTACCCAGCCGGTCAGTATTCCTCTTTTTCTTTAAAAAAGATATATCCAGAGTATACACCCTGGATATATCTCGTTCAATCAATCACCCGAACTGATTCGGCCATGTCTGGTTAGCAATTCCACCCGGCCTCTTATTTTTATTGCCGAAGTATGCTCTGTAAACTGGGCGATCATAATTTCACCCTCGTCCAGTTTTTCCGAATGATGAAATTTGGTATCCTTACCCCTGGTTAAGCCAATAATAGTAACTCCATTATCGAGAGCTTTAATTACTACATATTCCCCGGTAACAGTACCCCAGATATCTTGCAAAAAAACCACTCCCCGAATTTCCTTTATTTGCAAAGCAATAATAGCATACGTTATTTAGTTTTGGCAAGTATACGTCTATCATTATAGTTCGAGAAGGCTGCGGAATTTTCTTTTTTTTCTTAACGGTGATCTTTCATCTACTGTTTGTTGATTATCCATTAAATCAGGATCATCTATTATTCTTCTGACTTCAACGCCAGTCTTACCGAGTAAATCCACCAGTTTTTTCACAACTGGTTTTGATAAATCAACCCAGTATTCTTCCCCACTTTGATATACTTTTTTTTCTTTCTCAAGATGGAAAAATACAGGGGATTTTCCTTTAAAACTGCTTAAAATCATCTGGACCTGATCCAGCAAAGAGGATGATGCGCTTTCTAGTTTAATATGCACTTCCCCACCCAGATGACTTTCAATAGTAGAAATATCTTCGCAGATTACCTTTACTTCTTCTCCGTTGCCACTGACTTTTCCCTTGATTAATACCGCTTCGTCCACTTTAATAATCAGTTTGTTTGATTCGTAAGGCCGCGGAAAAACCAGTACTTCAACCGTTCCGGTAAGATCCTCCAGGGTTAAAAAAGCCATCATATCCCCTTTGCGAGTATTGATTTTTTTAATACTAGCAATCATCCCACCTAAAATCACCTGACAATCATCGGGCAAATCGCTTATCTCAACCGTGGTAGCCGTAGTCAGCCGGTTTAATATTTCACGGTATTGTGATAACGGGTGGCCGCTGATATAAAGACCCAAGGTTTCCTTTTCCAACATCAACAATTGGCCTTTCGGGAATTCCGGAACTAAGGGAAGAGTAATACTAACCGATTCTTCAGCGCCGTCGCTGAAGAGATCCAATAGGGAAAGCTGCCCGTTTTCCCGGTCGCGTTGAGACTGCTGAGCCAAGCCCAGCCCTGCGTCCACCGCCGCCATCAACTGAGCCCGGCGGTGGCCGAGAGAATCAAAGGCCCCACATTTTATCAGGCTTTCAAGTACCCTTTTATTGATTACTTTTGTATCTAACCTCTGACAAAAGTTGGCGTATCCACTAAAAGGGCCTCCCTGTTCCCGGACCCGGATGATCGCCTCCACAGCGCCCGGACCGACATTTTTTAGCGCCGCCAGCCCGAAACGTATCTTCTTTCCGACGGGTGTAAAGCTTTCCCTGCTTTCATTAACATCAGGGGGTAACACTTCAATCCCCAGCCGGCGGCATTCCTCAATATATGCCGCGACCTTGTCCGTATTATCCTTGACCGAAGTAATTAACGCCGCCATGTACTGAACCGGATAATTCGCCTTCAAATAAGCGGTTTGGTAAGAAACCAAAGCATATGCCGCGCTGTGTGATTTATTAAAGCCATATCCCGCGAAATATTCCATCAGGTCGAAAACCTGGCCTGCTATATTCTTATCTACCCCGTTGTTCTCGGCTCCTTGAATAAACTGGGAACGCAAACCGGCAATAATCTCCGGCTTTTTTTTACCCATCGCCCTGCGTAAAAGATCCGCCTCGCCAAGACTGAAACCGGCCAAATCGCTAGCTATACGCATAACCTGTTCCTGATATAAAATTACGCCGTATGTGTCCTTTAAAACTGGTTCGAGTCTTGGATGAAGGTATTTCACTTTTGTCAAGCCATGCTTGTTTTTAATAAAATCGTCCACCATGCCGCTGCCCAGGGGGCCAGGACGGTACAACGCCACCAGCGCTACAATATCTTCAAATACTTCCGGCTTTAAATCTTTAAGTATTGCGCGCATACCGCTGCTTTCAAGCTGGAAAACGCCAGCCGTTTCGCCTTTGCAAAGCATATCATAAGTAGCCTGATCATCAAGCGGAATGAGATCAATGTCGATATTAATTCCGGTGCTCTCAAAAATCAGGCGCACCGCGTCACCAATCACCGTCAACGTCCTTAGCCCCAGCAGGTCCATTTTCAACAGGCCGAGCTCTTCAACCGTTTCTTTGGCAAACTGAGTCGTTACCGGACCATCGGACGTCTTGTATAAAGGAAGATAATGAGTAAGCGGATCCTGCGTAATCACCACGCCGGCCGCGTGGGTAGAAGCATGCCTCGGCATTCCTTCTAAAGCGGCGGCTGTATCAATTAGTTTTTTTACCTCCGGTTTTTGCTCATACAACTCTTTTAACTCAGATACTTCGTTAAGCGCTTTTTCAATGGTAACGTGCAGTTCCGCGGGAACCAATTTGGCCACCCTATCCACGTCGCCATAGGGCATGCTTAACGCCCGTCCCACATCTCTGACTGCCATCCGCGCGGCCATAGTGCCGAAAGTAATAATCTGCGCCACTCTATCAGCGCCGTATTTTTGCACTACATAATTAATAACCTCGCCCCGCCGCTCATAACAAAAGTCAATATCGATATCGGGCATGGATACTCTCTCAGGATTAAGGAAGCGTTCGAAAAGCAACCCGTATTTTAACGGGTCAATATTGGTTATGCCCAGACTGTACGCCACCAGGCTGCCGGCAGCGGAGCCGCGGCCAGGTCCCACCGGTATCCCCTTTTGCCTGGCAAAATGGATAAAATCCCAGACAATCAAGAAATAGGCCGGGTATCCCATCTGTTTTATCACACCAAGCTCATAATCCAGGCGCTTTTTTATTTCTTCACTCAGCTCACCAAAAACCCTGCGGGCGCCACGGTAACAAAGCTCCTCCAGATAGGTTTCCGTTGTGTACCCCTGTGGCACCGCGTAATGAGGCAAAAAGTATTTGCCGAAGTCCATCTCAACATTGCAGCGTTCGGCAATTTCCAGCGTATTCCGCAAAGCTTGGGGAATTTCACCGAAAAGAAGGTTCATCTCTTCAGGGCTTTTTAAGTAGAGTTCTTCCGATTGAAACTTCATCCGGCCCGGGTCATCGATACTTTTACCGGTTTGGATGGCCATCAGCACATCCTGGCTCTCGGCGTCTTCACGCCTGATGTAATGTACATCGTTGGTAACTACCAGGGGGATATCCATCTCTTTGTGAATACGCAACAGTTCCTTGTTGGCGGTCCTCTGCTCTTCGAACCCATGGTCCTGAAGCTCCAGGTAATAATTATCCGGGCCAAAGATTTCCCGGTAAAAACCGGCCGCCTGTCTGGCCTTTTCATTCTCCCCGGCCAGGATTTTGGCGGCCACCTCTCCGGCGATACAGCCGCTCAAAGCGATTAGCCCTTTGCTGTAGCGGGCTAGTGATTCCTTGTCCACTCTTGGCTTATAATAAAAACCTTTGGTAAACCCCAGGGAAACAAGATTCAATAAGTTATGATAGCCCTCTTGATTTTTAGCGAGAAGGACTAAATGGTTGTAGCTGTCATCAACACGCGGTGTGCGGTCGCTCATGGTACGCGGCGCGACATAGACCTCGCAGCCCAGGACGGGCTTGATTTCAGCCTTTTGGCACGCTTTGTAAAAATCCATCACACCGTACATCACCCCGTGATCGGTGATAGCCAGGGCAGGCATTCCCATCTCCTTGGCCTTTGCCACAGCCCCCTTGATCCGGGCCGCGCCGTCTAACAAACTATATTCCGAATGAAGATGCAAATGGATAAACAAATCTAACCGTCATCTCTTTCTTTTTATTCTGACTACTGACTACTGAATACTGAATACTGACTTACTGCTATTACTTTAATCCTTTAAAGCCCTGCTGTCTCAGCGCCTCGTACAACACCACCGCCACTGAGTTGCCAAGGTTGAGTGATCTTGCTTCACTTATCATCGGAATGCGAATTTGACTTTCCGGGTAAGCGTTGAGAATTTCGGCGGAAAGTCCCTTTGTTTCCTTGCCGAAGATCAGCACGGAATCCGGCACAAAAGAGACTTCGGTATAAAAACGTGGAGCCTTCGTAGTAGCCAGGTAGAACCTCCGGTCACGGCAACTGGCGGTAAACTCCTCAAAACTGTCGTAATAAAAGATATCTACCAGATGCCAGTAATCCAGACCAGCGCGTTTTAAGTATTTGTCTTCTGTCGAAAACCCTAACGGACGAACAAGATGTAATGCAGTCCCCGTCGCAGCGCATGTCCGCGCTATATTGCCTGTGTTTGCCGGTATTTCCGGCTCCACCAGTACTATGTGCAAGAGTGCCTGTCCTCCTTTGGCTGATATTCACAAAATTCTACTAAATGACAATTGCCGCAAGCCGGTCTCCTTGCTAAGCAGACTTTTCGCCCGTGAGCAATCAAACGATGGTGTGCCGCCATACGCTGATGGGGCGGAATATGTCCAGCCAGTTCTTCCTCCACTTTTCTGGGATTGCTTGCCCTTGATAATCCCAAGCGGTGAGCTATACGGTGGACATGGGTGTCTACTGGTAGTGCGCTACTCCCATAGATCACACCTGATACAACACCGGCGGTTTTACTCCCTACTCCGGGGAGCGATTCAAGTTCGCTTCTGTTTCGCGGCACTGTGCCACCGTAACGTTTTACCAGTTCACGGGAAGCTTCTATGATATACTTGCTTTTATTGCGGTATAATCCGCATCCTTTGATTTCCTCCGCGAGATCCTCTTGAGACAACGCCGCGAATTCCTGAGGAGTATTATATTTTTTGAACAGCCTGGCGGTAACCCGGTTTACCTGTTTGTCAGCACATTGGGCTGATAAAATAGCGGCAACCATTAGCTCAAAAGGCGTTTTATAAATCAAAGCGGTACCCGCGTCAGGATAAACTGTTGCCAGGATATTCAATATCTTGCCTATTTTTTCTTTCTTATTCATCGGACAAACCTTTATCATCAAAATATTATCTTAAGATTCCACCCTATTTTATTTCGCCAATAAATGTCCGTGAGCTGAAAAATCTACAACAAATGCCACTTCCAATGCTAAACTGTAATTTAAAAATTATTTTTAACTTAAATATCGTAAATAAACCCTTTTCGTCCGGGCAATAATAAAAAAAGCTTTTAGGTTAATTTTATAATGTTACAAAGCTTTTGCAAGGCTTATTATTTTAAATGGGGGGACAAAAATCCATGAGTGTTTTGTTTCCATGGCTTTTTTGGGTTTTGATACTGGTGGCGGCGGTTGTTTTTTTATGGCCATTAAGACGCACGCGCACCGCCAATAAAAATGAATACGAAAACCTATCACCTCCTTTGTTTAATGAGGAGTTTTCTGAAGAGTTGAATCCGCCGGCTGCATTATCTTCGCATCAGCTTCAGCGCCCACCAGAACCTGAACTGCCTCATTGTTACGGAATTGACCGGATGGTTCTTCTAGCACGTGACCCGCACTGGCTTTTTGCCTATTGGGAAATCACTGCAACCAAACAAGACGAATTTACAAATAATTACGGGCCTGAAGCATGGTCGGCAACCCATCCGGTTTTAAGAATATATGATATCACAGGCATCGACTTCAACGGTAAAAATGCGCTCGGTTATACAGACATCCATATAAGTGAGAGCGCCGACAATTGGTATGTTCAGGTAGGGAAACCAGACCGTTCATTCTGCGTGGATCTAGGCAGGATGTTCCCGGACGGCCGTTTTATAACTTTATTGAGGTCCAACGCTGTTACAACTCCACGGGCTTCACTTTCTGATCGTCTGGACGAAGAATGGATGTGGATTGAAGGTTTGTACCGTACCATTGGCAAGTTCCAATTCGGTACCAGTTCGCCGATGATTATTGAAGAACTCGCCATGCGTTCAGCTGCTTTACCCCTTGGCATAAGTTCACCAGGCCTTAACAATGACAAATAGAAAATGATGTTAATTTTGAACACTTTTAAATTCTGAAAGGAGCAAGTTAATGCCTAAAGGTTATCTATGTTTAGTATTGCACGCGCACCTGCCGTTTGTACGCCACCCTGAACATGAAAATTTTTTAGAAGAAAAATGGCTTTACGAAGCTATTACAGAAACATATATTCCATTAATTCATGTTTTTGAACGCCTAATTGAAGATAATGTAAAGTTCCGGGTGACACTTACCCTCTCTCCACCTCTGCTCTCAATGTTTACGGACCCGCTCCTTCAGGAGCGCTATGTCCGTCATCTGGCAAAACTTATCGAACTGGCGGATAAAGAGGAAGGCCGCACATACGGAAGCCCGTTTCATGAAACTGCGTTAATGTATAAAAAACGTTTCCAGGAAGCTATGTTCACTTTTTGTGATCGTTATAACCGCAACCTGGTTACTGCCTTCAAAGACTTTCAAGACAAAGGAAGAATTGAACTTATCACCTGTGCAGCCACGCACGGCTATTTGCCATTTATGATGCTTTATCCAGAGGCGATCAAAGGCCAGATAAAAACTGCCGTTGACTTGCATACCCGCCATCTGGGCAAGCCGCCGGCAGGGATTTGGCTGCCGGAGTGCGCTTATGCTCCCGGTGTTGATGAAATATTAAAAGAATGCGGCCTAAAGTTCTTCTTCACCGACTCTCACGGAGTGCTTTATGCTTCACACAGGCCGCGTTTTGGCATTTTCGCGCCGATATATTGTCCATCCGGGGTAGCTGCCTTTGGTAGAGATATTGAATCTTCTAAACAGGTTTGGAGCACCCAGGAAGGTTATCCCGGCGACTATGACTACCGCGAGTTCTACCGGGATATTGGCTACGATCTTGGTCTTGACTATATCGGACCTTATATCCATCCAGACGGGATTAGAATTCACACCGGAATTAAATATCACAAAATCACAGGCAAGGTGGATTTAAGTCAAAAACAGCCTTATAATCCCAGGCAGGCCGATGAAAAAGCAGCTTTACACGCGGGTAATTTTATGTTTAACCGTCAACATCAAATATACTATCTTGCAAATTTGATGGATCGGCCGCCTATCATTGTAGCGCCATATGACGCAGAGCTTTTTGGACACTGGTGGTTTGAGGGGCCGAAATGGCTTGATTACCTCATTCGTAAAATAGCCTTTGATCAGGATGTCGTTGAAATGGCAACTCCAAGTGACTACCTGCAGAATTTTCCTTGCAATCAGGTTGCCACACCTTGTTCATCGAGTTGGGGCAATAAAGGCTATCACGAGGTTTGGCTGTGTGGCGCCAATGATTGGATTTACCGTCACTTGCATATCGCGGCTGAAAGGATGACATCACTTGCCAATAAATACAGTAACGCCAGAGGGTTGCACCGGCGGGCATTAAATCAGGCGGCACGTGAATTCCTTCTAGCGCAGAGCAGCGATTGGGCTTTTATAATGAGTACCGGCACTATGGTTGAATATGCCGTTAAACGCACAAAATATCACTTGTTGAATTTCTTTCAGCTACAAAAAGAAATTCAGGGCAACTGTATTAACGAAGACAATTTACAATACCTGGAGTATAAAAATAATATATTTCCAGACATTGATTATAACTGGTATGCCAATAGAACCGAGCTTCCCAAAGCTGCTTCATTATAAAAACCCCATTAAAAGGGGTTTTTTTAATAATGGTAATACCAAAGCCTAATTCAAAGAGCGAGTGAGCCCGAAGATAAGTATCAAAGGTCGCCAAAATAGTTTAATCCATGTAAACAACTTCCACTCTATCAAGGTAAACCATCAATTTATTGATTAAATTATGTATTTCCACCTTATTCTTATCTTTTGCCGCTTGTTCGATGGAGGCGCCTAAATCAGTGATAGTGTCGAAACCGTAGCCACCTCCGACTCCTTTCATACTATGACCTAAAATCCGGATAGTTTCATAATCGCCCTTTTCCAAAGCATCCAGCACTAATTTGCAATCTTTTTGCCTATTTTCCAGAAAGTCTGGTACAATATCAGCAAGATCTCTATCCACATGCGCAATAATTTTTTGTCCAGGTTCGTTATTCATGGTTTCTGACTTCCTTTCAAATCAACTATCAATAATTATTCAATCTACTTACTTAATATATAATTTTTCTATTGGTTTGTCCCTGTAACTTCAGATATAGGTAATTTCACACTTGCTCTCCAGTAAATTTTTGACACAATACCCGGCAGTTTTCCCCAAAGATTTTCCTGTACCGGCTACACGCCTGTTCACTTGGGTTAATCACTATTATTTCACGATTTTTATTTATTGTGTTAAGTGCTCTCTTGACAGTTGCAATTATTGATGTGTCCGCCGGAGCAAGTGAATACCCTACAAAAATCAACCGGTCTGACAAACTTATGGACTTGCCCGCGCAATCCCAAACATTCTGCAATCTGCTGATATTATAAGATTTATAAAGAGTAGGAGCTATAATAATTGCCTGAGAGCTATCGCTCCCACAGTTCAGGCAAGTAATTGAATATTTATCTTTAAAGAGGAGGTGCGCAACTTTTTCATTATGTTCGGATATTTCTCCGCAAAGCGGACAAAATGACCAGTTCAGAGATCCGTGTAATTTATAAAGGGGAATTTTCTTGCAACAATCCATATGATTTAGATGGTTGCCATAGAAACCATATTCCAGTTCATAACCGGTGGAACGGATGGCATTATCTAAAACAATATCGTAATTCAAAGATATAAAAGTTGGAATATCTTCCCCACCCCTGATAACTTCGGACACAAAAGCTTGATGCATACCGTTATATGAAGGAAGTGACTTGTCAAGCGTCATGCTGATCAATTTTACCAAAGCCGTTTTCAATTCATGCAATCGTGGCCTCGGGAATCTGATCGAAAATGCCTGGTTTTGCAGCAAAGACCAATCAACAATATTGAATGTTTCTTCTAATCCCGGAAACTTCTCAAGCTCATTAGAATGGTTTATTGTTGTCTCGTGGCCATAGAAATGCTCAAGAAACTCCCAAACGATATCCAGCTCAGTACTATAATGCTCTTCCTTAAAAAACTGATAAGCTATTTTTAAAAAATCACGCAGCACCGGCGCACCTTCCGCTGCCGACGCTCCCGCTCCAAATATGTATACAGTTTTCACAAAAAATCTCCTAAAATAATAATATTATTATAAGCTAAAATTGCCGAATTTGCGTTACTGAGGTATAATCATTCTCGTTTTATTCACATCTTAAACCTGACAAAAAAGGTTGTGCCGCAAAGGCTGGTTTCAAAATTAATGGTGGCGTTATGCCGGCTGGCGATACTGAAACAAACCGCAAGACCCAACCCTGTCCCATAGTCCTTTGTAGTAAGGAAAGGGGTTCCTATTTTATCCAGAATATCCGTTTTTATCCCACCGCCCTGATCCTGTACGGCGAAGACAACCTCATCTCCATCCCTGAATGTTTTAATCGTCAACTTACCGCCGGGAGACATTGCTTCGAATCCGTTACGCACAAGGTTGAGGATCAACTGGCGTATTTCCTTTTCGTTCAGCGCAATATCAGGCACTTCCGAAGTCTCTATTTCAATATTTTTATCTGTAATCATACCGTCAGCTTCGATTAAAGGGAATAAAGCCTGGATAATATGGTTAATGTTTTGTGGCTTTAATTCAACCGTCTTATTTTTTGCCAAGGAGAGAAACTCTGTTATAATTGTATTTGTCCTGTCCAGTTCTGATATCATTAAATTAAAATATTTTTTATACTTACTGCAATCCTGTTTTCCTTCAAGCATTTGTAAAAATCCGCGCACAGTGGTCATCGGATTCCTAATTTCGTGGCCGATGCCGGCAGCCATTTCTCCTACCAGGTTCAACCGGTCCAGACGGGCCATTTCTTTTTCGAACTGTTTTCGTTCAGTGATGTCACGAATGAATATACTTGTTTTATAATGACCATTTTTATCTTTAAATATGGCACTGGAAATCTCACCGGTAAATATAGCGCCATTTTTACGCTTCAAAGTAAGCTCACCTTTAAATTTCCCCGTACGGTTCCACTCTTTCAACACGGCGTAATAACTTGGATCGGTTGTATCGATAATACAATCTATACCGGACTGACAGAGCTCATCTTCTGTTCTTTCAAAAATACGACACGCTTCAGGATTGGCAGCATAAACGCCTCCACCAGGATCGGCGAGCAGGACTGCATCAATACTGTTATTAAACAACAGACAATAACGTTCTTCACTTTCCCGCAGCGTCTCCTCTGCTTTCTTCCGTTCTGTTATATCAACAATCGTACCAACCATACGCAGCGGCTTACCGTAATTATCCCTCGCTATAACCTCCCCCCGATCAATTATCCACTTCCACTCGCCTGATCCGGCCAACAGCCGGTGTTCGTTTTCTAAACGCGTTGTATGTCCCTCCAAATGTTCATTAAATGCTTTCATCACGGCAGGCTTATCATCGGGGTGAATCATTTTCTTCCACATGCTGATATGCATTTCATTTTGCTTCAAAGAGTAACCAAGCATCTCAGCACAGCGAGGACTGTAATAAATCTCCCCTGTACAACTGATCCCGAGTGAACAACTATTTGTTATATTTGCTATTTTAGAAATGTTTAGAAAGTTTATTTAGACAAAATCTAATAGTTATCCTTCGGAAATATTGTCGAATATTGCCTGTGTATAAAAAATTTATCATACTATGGTTTAATATAATATAATAATCAAATTTAAAATGTTTATTGTTAATAATTTCAATAAAATTAGAACAACTATGCAGGATTTTTCATGCTATTGCAGAATACATATTTAGAGGTGGACCTAATGCAAGGAAAATTTATTCATGATACTTTTAAAGAAATTCTTAATACAATCAATGATGCCGTAATTGCGATAAATAAGACTTCTACGGTAATTGTTTTTAACAATGAAGCGGAAAAGATTACCGGCTTAAAGGCAGCCAATATGTTAGGCAAGCCGTTATCTAATATTGTCTGTGTCCCATCCCCGCAAGTATTACAGACAGTACTGGAAACGGGCAGCCCCTCGCTTAATCAACAATTACTAATTGGAAATCTTACCGCTGTCGCAAACTATATCCCGCTGATAGACCGGCAGGGAAAAACTACCGGCGCGGCAGCTATTATTACTGATGTCACCTCATTAAGCAATCTTGAGAGACAGGTTATTGAATTAAAAGAAACCAGATCCCTGCTGGAAGCCATCCTGTACGCAACTGAAGACGCAATAACAGTGGTCAACGAAAAAGGAAACGGTATTTTAATCAACCCCGCCTACACAAAAATCACCGGCCTCACTGAAGCGGACGTCATCAATAAACCTGCCTCGGTAGCGGTGACTGAAGGGGAAAGCATGCATTTGAAGGTGCTGCAAACAAGGCAACTGGTTCGCGGCGTCAGGCTTAAAATGGGTCCCGCGAAAAAAGAAGTCGTGGTAAACGTAGCCCCAATAATTATGGACGGAATACTCCGGGGAAGCGTCGGGGTAATACATGATATTTCAGAAATAATGCACCTGTCGGAGGAATTGGCTAATGTCAAAAAACTAATCAGGCATTTGCAGGCTAAATACACTTTTGACGACATAATTGGTGAAAGTGAGCCGATTAAGGCAGCCATAGCCCAGGCCAGGCACGCTTCCGACACTCCCGCTACCGTGCTTTTACGGGGAGAAAGCGGAACCGGGAAAGAATTATTCGCCCATGCCATTCATAATGTCAGCGGCAGGAGCAAGGGGCCTTTTGTCAGGGTCAATTGCGTGGCGATTGCCGAGTCATTGTTGGAAAGCGAGTTGTTCGGATACGAAGAAGGGGCTTTCACCGGAGCCACCCGGGGCGGTAAAAAGGGTTACTTTGAGGATGCAAGCGACGGCACAATTTTCCTTGATGAAATTGGTGATATTAACCTCGCTTTGCAGGCAAAACTTCTCAGAGTTTTACAAGAAAAAGAGATAATCAGGGTAGGCGGCACCAGGCCGATACCTGTGAACGTACGGGTAATCGCCGCCACCAACGCTAATCTGGAACAAAGGATCAGCGAAGGCACTTTCCGTGAAGATTTGTATTACCGGCTCAACGTTGTTCCGATTTTCGTGCCGCCGCTCAGGGTCCGAAAAGATGATATACCTTTATTAACCGCCCACCTGGTTAAAAAACTTGAACACGAATACAAACGAAAAATTTCTAAAATATCCCCGGCTGTTTTTAAAATATTTATGAATTACGATTGGCCGGGCAATATTAGAGAACTCGAAAACTTTATAGGCAGAACAATTATAAAAATGGATAAAAACGAGGAAATTATCCAAACGCGACATGTTCCTGAATTCCTTATTAAAAGATCTACAACGCAACTTTATAACACAATCAGCCGTTTTCCCAAACCGGCAACAGAAGGCCGCCAGGAAGAAAACCTCAGCAACATTTTGGATATGACCGAAAAAAACATTCTGCTGGAAACCCTGCAAAAGACTAACGGCAACAAAACAAAAGCCGCCAATTTGCTAGGTATTGCCGTCAGGAGTTTGTATTACAAAATGGAAAAACACGGGCTGGCTTAAACATCATTAAACAAGCGCCAAACAAACACCGCTTCGTATTGACCTTAAATAATTTCATGCGTGAGTTGATTGATTTACATCTGTCTGCAAATATTGCAGGCAGATTTTTTCACTTTTCAAGCTACCATTAACATACAAAAGGGCAAAGATCCCCTGAACACATGATTTTTTCTTCTCTGATATTAATGGCATAGATATTGCATTAAGATCACCTGGGACATGAGGATCCAGGGAGGGGACGCAATATGTACAAGTTCCTTGAATTGAACAACCTTGATTCCACTTATTTTAAAACCGTCATCGAATGTTGCAGGGAAGTATTTAACTATTCTATTAAGGAAATTAATTCTCTGATCAGCAAACTTCAGGCCAATGAAAACGAACAGGTTAGAGCGCACATTATCTACGCGGACTGTTTGGGAGAACTGGTCGGATTCGCTATATTCTACTATTTTCCCAAAAATCAGGTTGGATTTATTGAAGCACTGGTCGTACTGGAGAACTATCGCAATCAGGGCATCGGCTCGCAACTGTACGGGCATATGATGGATTTATTAAAGAAGCTATACCCGCAATGCGCCGGGCATGTTCTGGAAATTTGCCGGCAAAAAGAAAATTACCAAAAAAGAAAATCCTTCTTTCTTAAACAGGGCTGCATTCCCATTGCGCTCGATTTCTTTACAATGGACCCGGTGGTAAGCAAATCGGGAATCAATATACTTTACCATCCATACCGGCTAAATCAAACATTTTCACTTAAGACTATGGAAGATATATTCCGCGAGATGGCAATAAACCTGGTGCACACAATCACAGTGCCTTTCCGTTTCCGGCAACGGGCCAGGAAACGACTGGGTTAAACGTCCTTACCCGGTAATACGAAAACTTAAGGCCGCCAGGAGGTGAGCTTTTACGGCCTTTTAAAATAAAACACATCAACAAATTGGAGGGAAATAAGTTGGAACAATATGAAGTACTGCCGCCGTCACCAGGCAAACACAATATGGACAATTATGATGAATACTGCAAGAATTTTACCTGGGAAAGCGTTGAAAAAGAATTTAGCTGGTATACTACCGGCAAAGTGAACATTGCCTACGAGGCCATTGACCGCATGGTGGACGAAAAGGGTAAAGGCAATGATCCCGCAATCCTTTATAGCGATACCGAGAAAGAAGTTACTGTTACCTTTGCCGACATGAAAGAGCAGAGCGCTAAGTTTGCTAATGTCTTGACCAAGCTAGGAATCAAAAAAGGTGACCGCGTGTTCCTGTTTATCCCCAGGAGCCCGGAAATGCTGATTTCTTTCGCCGGCATCGTAAAAGCGGGCGCTATTGCCGGACCGCTCTTCGAAGCCTTTATGGAAGAGGCCGTCAAAGACCGCCTGGTAGACAGTGAGGCTGTGGCCATTGTCACCACCGCCGGACAAAAAAGCAGGATTAAAAAAGACGAAATTCCCAGCTTGAAGCACGTCATCGTTATCGGAGACGAGGAAGCCAACCTGGCGCCTTACGAACTTTCTTACGAAAAATTAATGGCTGAGGCTTCCGCAGATTTCACACCGGTATGGTTGACCAAAGACGACCCAATGTTCCTGCTTTACACTTCCGGTTCTACCGGAAAGCCCAAAGGCGTTCTGCACACCCACGAAATTATGACCGGCATTTACCATACTATGAGAATCTCCCAGGACGTTCAAGATGGCGATGTATTCTGGTGCACCGCCGACCCGGGCTGGATCACCGGTGTTTCATATTCCGTTTGGGGCCCCTGGCTGGTAGGCAAAGCTACGATCATCAGAGGCGGCCGCTTTAGCGCTGATGACTGGTATGCCACCCTGGAAAAATACGGCGTTACTAACTGGTACAGCGCTCCCACCGCCTTTAGAATGTTGGCTGCCGCCGGTGACGATGCTGTTAAAAAATATAACCTGAAATTAAGACACATTACCAGCGTGGGCGAGCCCTTAAATCCGGAAGTGATTATGTGGGCTATGAAGGTCTTCAACGTGCGCATCCACGAAACCTTCTTCATGACTGAAACCGGCGTCAATATGATTTGCTGCTATCCTTGCGCGCCAATCCGGGTTGGCTCGATGTTCAAAGCAATCCCGGGCGTGGAAGCCGCCATTACCGATGACGACGGGAACGTCCTGCCGCCGCTACAAATGGGCAACCTGTCCTTGAAAAAAGGCTGGCCGGGCATGATGAAAGAAATCTGGAAAAATCCTGAAAAGTATAACGAGTACTTCAAAAACGAACCATGGTATATCTCAGGCGACCAGGCTTATATGGACGCGGACGGATATATCTGGTTCCAGGGCAGAAACGACGACGTTATTAAAACCGCCGGCGAAAGAGTCGGCCCCTTCGAAGTGGAAAGCAAATTGGTTGAACACCCGGCAGTGGCCGAGGCCGGCGTTATCGGCAAGCCGGATGAGGTCCGCGGTAATATCATCAAGGCGTTTATCGCATTGGCTCCTGGTTATACCTGGAGCGACGAGCTTGATAAAGAACTCAAGCAATTCGTTAAATTAGGTCTGGCCGCTCACGCCGCTCCTAAAGAAATCGAAGTACGGGACAAGCTGCCGAAAACCCGCAGCGGTAAGATCATGCGCCGGGTTCTAAAAGCTCAGGAAATGGGGCTGCCGGTCGGCGATTTGTCCACAATGGATGATTAACGTTTAAGAAACAGAAAATAATGATTTAACTAGCAATCCCGTACCACTTTGATAGTGATACGGGATCTCTTTTTGAATCATTATGGGATTGATCAAGTGGACATAAAAGCAAAGTATATATCACCCATCATTTTTCATGCTTGCAATAAGTTCATTCATCACTCTATCGGCCTCTTCATATACCACCTGGCAAGTTCCCACCATCTTATGACCGCCTCCGCCGTACTTTAACATCAACGAACCGACGTCTGTTTTGGAACTCCTGTTGATGATGCTGCGGCCAACGGCAAAAACACAGTTTTGTTTATTCTTTCCGTCAATGACCCAGACTGAAATGTTTTGCTCCGGGAAAAGAACATAGATCATAAACCTGTTGCCGCTGTATATCGGATCGACACCCCGCAGGTCTGTGATAATCACGTTGCCGTCTGTAGTGGTATGCTTTTTTATCATATCCTTGAACAATTCGTTTTGTTCGTTGTATTGTTTGATTCTTTCCTGCACGTCAGGCACTTTGAGAATCTCATCAATAGACATTTTCCGGCAATACTCGATCATGTCGTCCATGAGCTGGTAATTGCTTATATTGTAATCCCTAAAACGGCCAAGGCCCGTGCGCGGGTCCATAATAAAAGAGAGCAATACCCAACCTTTTGGATTTAATATTTCATCAGAGGTAAACTGACCGGAATCCGATTTGTCGACGGCAGCCATCATTTCATCCAGGTGCCCGAACTTTTCCTTACCGCCGTAATAATCGTAGATCACTCTGGCCGCGCTAGGCGCGGGGCGGCTATCTCCCTTGTACTTGTTTTTTAATTCAAGTCTTTCATCCTCGCTGGAGTGGTGATCAAACCACAAACCACATCCTTCAACAAAAGGCACGTTGGCCAGCACATCGTTTTCGGTTACTTTGATAATGCCGTCTTGGATATCCTTCGGGTGGACAAATGCCCTGTCATCAATAATACCGGCCGCTTTTAAAAGAACCGCGCAAGCTAACCCGTCGAAATCGGAGCGAGTCAAAAGCCTCATATAATTCATCACCTCAGCGTAATATTTTATTTTAAAATTCTGCAAAAAGAAAATACTTCCTTTAAGGTGAGGTGACTTTTTTAAAATATAAGTAAAAACCCATGTCTATATTTCACGTGTTTTCGCTAATTTTATTTTTATGTTTAGCTATAAAATATTTGATACCTATAATAAATAGATGACCAAGCCTTACCTCAAAAGCACAGTCCAACACAGTGTTAAAGCAAGCTTCATCGAAACGGGGCCGCACTTCCACCACCGGTGTCGCCCCGCCGGGAGAAAGAATACGGCAAAACGCCGTTAATACTATTCCTTTCAACCCCCAGACCGCCCCCGTCAGCAAACCGGTCTGAGAGGAATCGCCTGCCCCTATTTCCGTATGCCAAGTAAGCCGGCATAAACGTACTTTTTTCAACAATCCCAAAATGTATTTACCATACAAACGCATCATATTAACAATACCGGATGCAGTGCGCATAAACTTTGGCAGTGAAATTACATTCTCCCTCTTATCCAGCACATCTCCGTCTTTTTGTTCAACCTTCGTTTTTGTCATTATCGCCGGCCAGCGCTTTTTCTTTTCAATTTTTATTTCAGGAAGCTCAAAAGTATAATGGATCAACCCACGCCATGCGGAAACCCCCACAGCAAACTGATCATCCCTTCCCCGTCTCGAATAACTCACCTGCACCCTGACAACGGTCAGCAAAAGAAAAAGCAGAAGAAGGGCTAATAACATCAAGAAAACAAGGGAAACCTTGCTCACCTGACCCCACCTCTGCATTATTTTTCCACAACGTCCCTGGTCTATGCAAAAAATACTTAATTCTAAAAACTATTCGTTAAACACAACCTCCCGCACCTCTTTCATGGTCTCAACAGCCTTGGCTTTGGCCTTCCGCGCTCCTTCGGCGAGAATCTCATCGACATAACCCGGCCGTTTTAATATCTCCGCCCGCCGCTCTCTAATGGGAGCCATTACCTCCTCGATGCTTGCGGCGAGCAATTTTTTACAAGCTACGCAACCAGTCCTGCCGCCTCGGCATTCATCTTCCAAGCCAGCCAGCTTGTCTGCCGCGTAAATACTGTGATACTCATGGACAATACATACTTCCGGGTGGCCCGGGTCGGTCTTGCGAATTCGGGCCGGGTCGGTAATCATGGCGTTAACCCTTTCTTTTATTAAATCCGGCTCTGCGCCTAGCGCAATATCGTTATGATAGCTCTTGCTCATTTTGCGGCCGTCGATGCCCGGCAGCAACGGCACCCTGGCCACAAGACCTTGCGGTTCGGGAAATACCGGACGGTACAGGTAATTAAACCGGCGGGCTACTTCACGGCACAACTCCAGGTGTGGCAACTGATCCTCCCCAACCGGCACCGCGTCAGCTTTATACAATAGAATATCCGCCGCCTGGAGCAATGGGTATCCGAGAAAGCCGTAAGTATTGATGTCCTTTCCCTGTTCTTTCAGCTGCTGCACCTGGTCCTTAAAAGTCGGCACCCGCTCCAGCCAGGATAAAGGTGTAATCATGGAAAAAATCAAGTGCAGTTCAGCGTGCTCCAGTATATCAGACTGGACAAAAATCACGCTTTTTTCCGGATCCAGCCCCACAGCCAGCCAGTCCGTCACCATCTCTCTTATGTTTTTCCTCATGGACGAGTTATCTTCAAATGACGTGCTGAGAGCATGCCAGTCTGCAACAAAATAATAGCAATCATATTCGCTCTGCAACCTGGCCCAATTTTCCAAAACATACAGGTGGCCAAGGTGCAGCTTGCCCGTTGGACGCATACCACTGACAATAATTCCTTTCGACATTGTTACCTCTCCCTTCTCTTTCACATCACATCACCAGGCGGGAAACAGCTCTCGCCAGCGCGCCTAACAAACTATAAATCGGGTTAACTAAAATCTTAAATACAATACCAATCAACCCGGTAAAAACAAGTAATATCAATACTATCGACCCATATTGCTCAAGCTGGTACAACCACTCCTGCCGTCCCGGCAAAATGCCGGCCAGGATCTTTGAACCATCCAGCGGCGGGATCGGAATTATATTAAATACCGCCAAAACCACGTTGATTTGAATCATATACTGCATAATCTCTCTGAAATAAGGCAGGTTCAAACCAACCAGGGCACCGAAAACAATTGCTGAAATGACGGCCAGCAGCATATTCATCACCGGGCCGGCCAGGGCTACCAGCAACATGCCCTGTCTTTGATCAACCTTTAAATTATAGGGATTTACGGGCACCGGTTTGGCCCAGCCAAAACCCGCGAAAAACAAAAGAAGCAGACCAATCGGATCTATATGAGCCACCGGGTTGATCGTGAGGCGCCCCTGATAACGGGCGGTCCGGTCACCAAGCCGGTCGGCCGTCCAACCGTGGGCATACTCATGGAAGGTCAAACCTAAAACAATAGCCGGCAGCATCAAAGCTATATCATTTAGACTGGGGAAATTAAACATTATCTTTCGCTCCTTCGAAATTTACAAGGTACTTCTTGACGTAATTCATCTCTTCCTGCCTGTTACAGATTACTCCATCCAGGCGAGCCTGCCACAGCGCTTCCATTGCCCTTTTATATTGTTTCCCCGGCTCATACCCAAGCAGCCGCAAGTCCTTTCCATTAATTTGAGGTTTATTGTAAAAAACAGCGTTAAGCACATGCCGAAAACGTTTTTTTACCGAATTGCCGGTGAGATAACATAATATCAATGGGTAAATCTCCCCGGGTACCGATTTCACCTGTCTGGCCAGTTCACTCATGGTAACTCCAAAAGGTTCTTGCAGTTTTTTCAAAATACTGCGCCAACCACCCAGCGCGGCCGCTACTTTATTCGTCTGGCGCTTGCTTAAATGGTAACGCCGGCAAACCTCGGACGCTACGGTCCAGTCCGAAAAATGCAGCACCGCCAGAAAGTAAATCATCCATATCTCACTAGGTTCTACTACATTCCAATAGCGCAGGGTTCTCAATGACCGCGTGATTTTATCGAGAACCGGCCGTACCTTTTCGGGTTCTACTCCCGGAAATAAAGACGGCCACAGCTGAAGCTCCATAAAGCGGGCTAGCACCAGTCCAGGCCTCGGTTCCAGAAAGACATGTTTTAGTTCTTCCCAAATTCGCTCCGTGGAAACCCTGGCCAGCATATTATTGTGCATTGCTTCCCTCGCCAGTTTAAGCGTATGTGACTCCAGGCTCATATAATAGCGCTGCTCAAATCTCACCGCCCGTAATATACGCACGGGATCTTCCACGAAGCTCAAATTGTGCAACACCCGGATAAGACCGCGCTCCAGATCTTCCCTGCCGCCAAAGTAGTCAACTACATCACCGAAGCTTTCTTTATTAATCGAAACTGCCATCGCATTGATGGTAAAGTCACGGCGGTACAGATCCTGATGCAATGATGAAGCCTCCACTTGGGGCATAGCCGCCGGGTATTGATAAAATTCAGTCCTTGATGTGGTTACGTCTACCTGCCTGCCGTCAGGAAACAATATTTTTGCCGTCCCGAACTGATTATGTTCACGCAACCGCCCCTGATGCTCTTTGCTAATGGCCCGCGCCAGTTCAATACCGTCCCCTTCCACAACCAAATCAATATCCAGGCACTCTATGCCCAGCAGCAGGTCGCGGACTATTCCACCGGCGGCGTATACCTTGGCTCCCATAGACAGGGCTTTTTCACCCGCCCATTTTAATATCTCCATATAATCAGCCGGCAGGTTATGGTACATTAATTCCTGTATATTCACAGGTGACATTACTTGAACGCGCCCCGTCTTAACCATCCGGAAACGGCTTGGTTCACCGCCGCCATGGAGAGTGCGCAGAACATCCGAGCGGGTAACGATCCCCACTAACTTCCCATCTTCGATCACCGGAAGCCGGCCGATATCATACTCAATCATTAAGTCACGCACTACCGAAGCCGGCGCTTGCGGACCGACTGACACCAGTTTACTGGTCATAAACGCCTTAACTGGGGCGTGCCCCAGACCATGATGAGCCGCTTTTTCCACATCGCGACGGGAGATGATTCCTACCATGCGGCCGTTTTCTACTACCGGCAAGCCGGTATGACCGTAGCGCAGCATAACTTTTTCCGCTTCATTAATAACCGTTTCAGGTGTAATTGTCTTGACCGGGCTGTTCATAATAGCTGACGCTGTAACCGGCGGCCTTACTTTTAAATGGATAGCATCCAATAGCTTACCGGTCACGTCTTCCACACTAGCTTTTTTTATTGAGGCCGAAGCTGCGGCGTTATGGCCCCGGCCGCCTAGGATGCCCAGTATTTCTCTAACATTTACTTCCGGCACACTGCTCCGGGCGACTATATGGACCCGGTCATCCATCTCCACCACGGTAAAAACCGCGTCCGGCCGGTCAAATTCAGCAAGTTTATGGGTTAAGGCGGCGAGTCCGCCAACAAATTCATCAACATTCCCTTTGGCGATTAATAATTTCATCCCGTTGACTTGAATATGTTCCGCCGAAGATAGCAGATCTCTCAAGAGTATGCGCTGGTCAACAGTAAACGGCCGGTCTAGGAATTCCGCCACAACAGCCAGGTTCGCGCCGTTAGAGAGCAAGTAGGCTACCGCGTCCGCGTCTCTGGCTGTTGTGCCGGAATAGACCAGTGAACCGGTATCCTGGTAAATACCAAGAGCGAGTATAGTCGCTTCCAGCGGTGTAATCTCCAGTCCCCGCTCCCTAATCTTTTCCACCAGCAAGGTGGTTGCGGCCCCGACCATTTCCACCACTTCGACCGTACCCGATACGTCACCGGCTTCTCTCGGGTGGTGATCGTAAATATGTATTTCAACACCCGGCTTCTTAAGAATAACAGCCATATTGGCCAGCCTTCCGGGAGACTTGGTATCCACCAGAACCAACCGCTCAACCAGAACCGGCTTTATATCCCTGGCCGATTTTATGTCAAGGGCATCTTTATGTAAAGCCATAAAAGCTTCAACGCTTCGGGAAAGATTCCCGGGAAAGACCATAACGGCGTCTGGGTAAAGCTTCCTGGCGGCAACCATCGACGCTAATGCGTCCAGGTCGGTATTAATATGAGTGGTAATTATCTCCACACTTACCCTCCGCTGCAATAAATTGCCCCAGACTAAATAACATGACTAATATTATATCATACTCCAGGTTTCAAAAAAAGCGACCCGCGGCCACTGACGCCGGTGGATATTCTCCATGCAAGGCCTCCGCTTTGTTCCAATGACTGCCAATTGTTTATCACAGCTGGTAAAAGGAGTTATAGTAGCGGGCATCAAGACTTTACTGGCACGGGTGGCGCTGAGGGAGGAAGACATCGGAAGAGTATATCTGGCCGGAGCTTTCGGAACCTATGTGCGCCCGCGGGATTTGATACGCCTTGGCTTTAGCCGGCGCGATGGCGGTTTTATTGTCCGGAGCTATGTGCCAGCGTGCGGAAGAGGTTAGCTGTGGCCCTTCCATGTGGGACCACTGCGATAATACTTTATCTATCTTAGCCTTTCGGGTATCAAGTCATGTGAGACCAGATCCTCATAACTTTCCCGCCGGGTGATTAACTCAGCGCCGCCTCCCCTCACCAGCACCATTGCCGGCCGCGGTAAGCGGTTGTAATTCATGGCCATGGAATAGTTGTACGCGCCCGTGCAAGATACAGCCAGAATGTCACCCGTTTCGGCAGAAGGCAGTTCAATATCCCATATTAACATGTCCCCTGATTCACAACATTTACCTGCCACCGACACTAGTTCCGACGGTTGCTGCTTGACTTTACCTGCCAGACAGGCCTCATACCTGGCCTGGTACAAAGCCAGACGGGGATTGTCACCCATTCCACCGTCCACTGCCAGGTACTTGCGTATTCCGGGAATATCTTTTATTGCGCCAACAGTATACAAGGTTGTCCCGGCCGGACCACTAATCGAACGGCCAGGTTCAACTATTATCTTGGGTGCCGGGAAATTATATTCAGCCGCTTTTTCCAGCACAGCTTTCATTGTTACCGCGGCATAATCCTTTACCGGGCGCGGTTGATCGCCTTCCACATAATAAACTCCAAGACCGCCTCCCAAGTCCAGCACTTTTACATGGCAGCCGGTTTCCTCAAAAACTTTATTGGCGAATGCCATCATTACTTCAACTGTGTGGGAATAAGATTCCAGCTCGAAGATTTGAGATCCGATATGGCAGTGTAAACCTTTAAAATCGATCTTTTTTAACTCCAAAGCACGCTTGACCGCAGCCATCGCCTGTCCGTTCTCAATTACCAGCCCAAATTTGGAGTCGATTTGGCCTGTCCTGATGTAGCTATGAGTGTGCGCCTCTATTCCGGGCGTCACCCTGAGAATCACCGTGGCTTTTTTACCGGCTTTTTCAGCCAGACTGTTCAATAACTCCAGTTCGCATAAATTGTCCACCATAAAAAAGCCTACTTCCGCTTCCAAAGCCATAGCTAATTCTGCGTAAGACTTGTTATTGCCGTGAAAATAAATGCGTTCAGCCGGAAAACCAGCTTTAAGCGCGGTAAATAATTCCCCCCCTGATACAACGTCAAGGCCAAGACCTTCCTCTTCCACCATCCGGCAAACGGCAAGATTTAATAGGGTTTTTCCAGCGTAAATAACCTCAGCCCCATAACTTTGTGTGAAAGAGTGATAATAATCACGACAACTCTCCCGAAAGCACATTTCATCCAAAACATAAAGAGGCGTACCGAATTCCCTGGCCAAGTCGAGTGAATCACAGCCACCTATTTCAAGATGTCCTTTTTCATTAACCCGCATGGTGCCATTCAGCTTCATATCAACCTCCAGATAAACAAAAGCGGCCCTGGTGTAAATGCCGTAAGGCCGCATTTTCTTCCATTAACTAAATAACTATAAAATCTAGTAGTCAATATTTATAAATTCTTTAGACAATAAAAGTTCTTTATTCTGAATACTGACTACTGTCTACTGACTACTGAGTAATTAAACTTCAGGCAACTGCTCCAAAGCTCTTTTAAGGTTTTCCTCCGGCAGCGGGTAATCTTCCAGTTTTCCAGACAAGTATGCGTCGTAAGAGGGTAAATCCAGAAGTCCGTGGCCACTCAAGTTAAACAGTATTGTCCTGGCCTCACCGGCTTCCTTCGCTGCGATAGCTTCCACCACCGCGTGATGGATAGCATGGGAAGATTCAGGAGCCGGCACGACACCTTCACTCTTGGCAAAGAGAACGGCAGATTCAAAAACCGCTGTTTGCCCGTAAGCGCGGGCTTCAGCTATACCGTCGTGAACGATCTGGCTAACCAGCGGCGAATCGCCATGATATCTCAAACCGCCGGCATGGATACCCGGGGGCATGAAATCCTTGCCCAAGGTATACATCCATAAGAGCGGTGTGAATCCGGCCACATCCCCGAAATCATAAGCGTAATGCCCGCGCGTCAAAGTCGGGCAGGAACTGGGCTCTACAGCCACAAGCCGCACTTTGGCGCCGCTGACAATCTTATCATGGGCAAACGGAAAAGCGATGCCAGCGAAGTTACTACCGCCGCCACAGCAGGCGATGACCACGTCAGGATAAGCGTCTACCTTGGCTAGCTGCTCTTTTGCCTCAAGTCCGAGAACGGACTGGTGCAGGGCAACGTGGTTCAGGACACTGCCCAAGGCGTAATTTGTGTCATCACGTCCAGCCGCGTCTTCCACCGCCTCGCTGATGGCTATACCCAAGCTCCCCAGTGACTCAGGGTCTTTCTCCAGGATTTGCCTCCCGGAATTAGTCAGATTGCTGGGACTGGCAATACAATCAGCGCCAAAAATTTGCATCACCGAACGGCGGTAAGGTTTCTGGTGATAGCTTACTTTTACCATGTAAACGGTGCATTCCAAGCCAAAGAAGTTGCACGCCTGGGATAACGCGACACCCCACTGGCCTGCGCCTGTCTCGGTGGCAAGCCGTTTAATTCCTGCCTCTTTATTGTAATAAGCCTGGGCAACGGCGGTATTCAACTTGTGGCTGCCGGCCGGGCTTACCCCTTCGTATTTATAATAAATTTTCGCCGGTGTATCCAGGGCCTTTTCCAGCCGGCGCGCCCGGCAAAGGGGAGACGGCCGCCAGAGCTTATAAATTTCCCGCACCTCTTCCGGTATTTCGATCCAGCGCTCCTGGCTCACCTCTTGTAAAATTAAAGCCATCGGGAATATCGGGGACAAGTCTCCAGGCCCCGCAGGCTGTTTCGTTGCGGGATTCAGCGGGGGTTTTGGCAAATTGGGCATGTCCGCCTGGATATTGTACCATTTTGTTGGCATTTCTTTTTCACTGAGTAAAATTTTTGTTTCACTCATCTCACCTAAAACTCCTCTCTCCTCCTAAAATTTAATAAAAATCGATCTTTTTCAAAAACACTAAAAATATTTTAGCTTAATGTTTCTTGCTGCGCAATATTATTCGTCATTTTTTAACTTATCTTTTCTTCCTTGCTTATTTCATTGCTCCATTTGCCACAACGGTCACCCCAGCGTGCGATAACGTTTCCCTGCTCAGCCACTTCCACTACCTCGCACATATTGGGGCAGCCGGTGCATTCAAAACTGCCGGTTTTGAATAATGAATCGGCCACGCTGAAACCTTTGAACCGGCTTAGTCCGGTTCGCGCCACCGCTTCACGGGCCAGCAGGGCTGCGCCTACCGCGCCCATCACGTCAAAATGTGAAGGTACGGTCACGGGTAATTCCAGCGCTTTTTCAAAAGCCTTGGCCATTCCCACATTGGCTGCCACCCCGCCTTGAAAAACCACCGGAGGCAAGATTTCCTTGCCCTTACCGACATTGTTCAGGTAATTGCGCACAAGTGCCTCGCACAGTCCGGCCAGGATATCCGGGAGGCCGCATCCCATCTGCTGTTTGTGAATCATATCCGACTCCGCGAAGACAGCGCACCGCCCGGCAATCCGCACCGGCGACTCCGCCTGTAAAGCGATTTCGCCGAATTGCTCAATCTGTATATTCAGCCGCGCGGCCTGCTGGTCGAGAAAAGATCCCGTGCCCGCAGCGCAAACAGTGTTCATGGCAAAGTCAGTCACCACACCATTGCGCAATATGATGATTTTTGAATCCTGTCCGCCTATTTCTAAAATTGTCTGCACTCCCGGCACCAGCAATAGTGAAGCGACAGCGTGAGCGGTTATCTCATTTTTCACTGCGTCGGCGCCGACGAGCACCCCGGTGAGATGCCTGCCGCTGCCTGTTACACCGGCGCCCCGCACTTTTACTCCGGCAGGCAGGCGTTCGTTTAATTCTTTCAATCCTTTCTGAACCGTAGCAATTGGCTGCCCCTGTGTCCTGAGATAAATTGCTTCACAGACTATTCCGCCTTCATTAAGAAAAACTAAATTTGTGCTGACAGATCCCACATCTATTCCCAGATAACCCTTCATCTATTCACTGCCTCCCTGGTTTCCTTTCTCCTTGCCAATAGATCTATAAAAGCTTCCAGCCTGGTCTGCAGGCCGGCCTCCCCTGTGTGTTCATCCATAATCAAAGTAAGTATCGGTATGTCGTAATCGGAACCCACACCTGGCAGGATACTTTGCGCTACTATTTCAGGCATGCAAGTAAATGGATAAACTTGAATTATCCCGTCGTATCCAGCCAAAGCATAGTTTACGGCGCTCCCTACCGTCTCCTGTCCGTGGCCGCCCACAAAATGACACAGGTAAGGGCTGGCGGAAGCACAGGCATCTTTGCTGGAACGAAGATTTTTAACCAACCCGAATAACAGATGGTCATTCACCCATTCGCTCAAATAGATCGAACGGTCTACTTCAACTCCAAGCAAGCCCAGATGTCGTTCCAGCCGATGGTTTGAAAAAGGTTCCAACAGAGTATAGATCTCTCCGATAACAGCGATTCTGACAACCGGCGCGCCGTGTTTTCGCGCCACCCCGGCCATTATTGTATCCGCCTTTTTCCTGGCCTCCGCCAGTTCAACCTGTGAAGCGGCGTTGTCTATCAGGGTCAATGCTTCACTAAAAGCTCGATCGGTTGCACCTGGCTTTGCTTCACGGGGCCGGACCTGAAACGCTGTCTTTTCCATCTCGTCTACCGCCAGCGCTTTCTGGTAACCAAACCGGATAGCCTGGATTACCTGCCACCAGGACCGGCTGCCGGTAATCTTTTTCATCTTAACTATTAATTCAGAAATATTTTTTTCCGGTGGTTCGAGTACAATTAACTGCATGTCGCAGCCAATGTCCTTTAAGATGGCGTGCTCAATCTGAGCGTAATAGCCAAAGCGGCACGGGCCGCACCCGCCGGCCATAATGATAGTGTCGGCGCCCATTTCACGTGCTTCAATAAAATTTCCCAAATTTAGTTTTAGGGGCATGCAGGCAAATTCCGGGCCATGCTTGACACCCAGGTTCAATGTCTTTTTACTGGAAGGCGGCGGTACCACCACGTCTACCTCCAGATAATTAAGCATCGCTTTTAAAGGAATATACAGGTTGCCCATATGCGGAAAGGTTACGCGCATTATTTACCTCCGTTATCATAGCCCGGCTGCTTCGGCCTTTTTCCACCGCACCATGTCTAAAAAGGCCTCCAATCTGGTTACAATACCGGCTTCCCCGGTATGTTCATCAAGGGTAAGGTTCAAAAAGGGCGCGCGCAGGGCGCGCGCATGACGCTCAATCAATTCGCCGGTCATAGAATCGGGCCCGCACCCAAAAGCAGCCACATGCACCACACCACTTATATCCTGACGGTCGAGGTAGTGATAAGCGGCTCCGATCATGCGGTGACCGAGACTCCAAAATAATTTTTTCGGCAGCCGGGCCGCGTTGCTCCTCAGGATTTTTTCCGGCACATGCTCAGCTGTTAAAACGTTAGCGCCCATCTCCTTCAGCCGGCCGACTAGATTCATGCTAATATAAGGATCATAGATGTTGTACGGGTGGCCGATTACAGCCACATTCATTTCTAACGGATAACCCAAGGGTTTGTCACCGACATTGTTTTCCAAGACCGCTAAGGCCTCAGCCGGCATCAAACCCATCTGCAACAGCCGGCAATACTTTTGCAGGGTTTTAACAGAGTTGCGGTAAGCCCTAAATATTTTAAACTTATTACCGGTAAAAAGACTGCCAACCTTATTTATTGCCGTGTATAAATCCCTGTTTTTCCTGTACAGGTTGACGTCAACGCCAATTAAGTCAGGCAGGCCATCCAAGCGGCGGATCATGTCCGGCAATCCGAGAAATTTCGGACAGATATATTTACGGTGCTCCACACTAACCATTCTTGGCAAAAAAATAAAATCAACTTTTCCTGTAAGGTCCAATACATGACCAAAGAACAGCTTTACCGGCAGGCATACCTCATCTACCGCGTGTTTTAGCCCCTGGGTCAGCGTCACCCTGGTTGACGGCGATGAGAGCACCACTTCGGCACCCAACTCTTCAAAAAAAGTCCGCCACATCGGGTAATAATAGTAGTATAGAAGTGCCCGGGGAATACCAACCTTCAATTGCTTCAACCTCCTTTCACTGTGATGTGGCTACCCTCTTGGCCGGAAAGCAAGTGCCGCCAGGTAGCCAAACACTACTGCCGCAGTAATACCCGCCGCCGCTGCTGTCACTCCTCCACTGAAGGCGCCCAGCAGCCCATGTTGTTTAACTCCGTTCAACGCGCCTTGGGCCAGCAGGTGGCCGAAACCGGTCAAGGGAACAGTTGCCCCCGCCCCGGCCAGATTAACCAAAGGCTGATACAGGCCGACAGCGCTGACGATCGCGCCAGCGCTGACAAAAGTAACCAGCACGTGGGCAGGGGTGAACTTATAACTGGTCAAATCCATCAGCAACTGTCCGATTACACACAGCGCGCCTCCGATTACAAAAGCCCAAAAAAATTGCATCTTGCAAGCCTCCTATCTCATTTCAATTACTACGGCATGCCCGATCCCCGGCACTGTTTCCCCCTGCTGAACGCTGCATGGACTTAACAGCGCGCCGGTGCCGATGCCAAGCAGGCGTTTATATTTCCCAGATCTAAGGCTTTCCATAAGATAGCCGCAGGTGACTACCGCCGAACAGCCGCAGCCGCTTCCCCCGGCGTGAACATCTTGCGAGGCGCTATATATCAAGATGCCGCAGTCAGTATACCTGTCGGAAATATCATATCCGTATTGCGTGACAAGCTGACCGGTAAGTTTCTTGCCATAGGCGCCCAGGTCGCCGGTAATGATCAGATCGTAATAATCAGGCTGCCTTGAGGTATCCTGTAAATGACAGGTTATCGTATCCGCCGCTGCCGGCGCCATGGCGGCGCCCATATTTTGCGCATCTCCCTGACCCAGGTCGACAACTTTGCCAATTGTGGCATGAGTAATTACCGGCCCGCTCCCCTCTCTGGCCAGCACTGCGGCGCCTGCACCTGTTACCGTCCACTGAGCGGTCATTGGACGCTGGTTCCCCATTTCAGTGGGAAAACGGTACTGCCTCTCAGCCGTACTGTAATGGCTTGAAGCACCCACCAGGACTTTTTCGGCAAAACCGCCGTCTATCAACATGGCTCCCAGTGCCATGCCTTCATACATGGTTGAACAGGCGCCGTACAATCCTAAGAAAGGTATACCCAAAACTCTCGCGGTAAAATTCGCCGTAATAATTTGATTCAGCAAGTCACCTGCCAGCATATAATCAATATCTTTCACCTGTAAACCGGCCTTTTCCAGGGCCTTTTGCATAGTCTCCAGCATCATCCGCTGCTCGGCCTTTTCCCAGGTTTTTTCACCATAGTAAGTATCATTAACCACCTGGTCAAATGTTTTCCCTAAAGGTCCTTCACCTTCCAGGCACCCAACAATTGACGCGGCTGCGATAATGACCGGCGGGTTTTTAAAATAAACGGTTTGTATTCCGTTTTTTTTAGGCGCTGCCAATATCTCACCCCTCAAGTAATTCAGGTAGTCAGTATTCAGGAGTCAGGAGTCAGAATTCAGAATATTTAAAGACAAGAAATACATACTTTCATTCCGCCTCCTGGTTCTTGGTCCTGTCCCCTAACCCTAACTTCCGCCCCTGACTTCTGTCTTTTCTCTCCTGTCTTCTACACTAAAAATACATTTTTATAATTCGTGGTGCCGCTTGCGGCATGGGCAACTGCCCTGAAAATAAAACAAACTATTCTCCCATCAAATGATGAAGCGAAGCTTCATGGATGTCTGACTTCTATTTCCTGCCTTTCAGCTTCTGACTCCTGAATTCTGACTCCTGACTACTTAAAGAAGTAGTACAGCACTCCGGCTATCCAGGCTGTAACTATACCCCACACCAGCACCGGCCCGGCAATAGTAAAAAGCCGCGCCCCTACGCCGAAAACCAGACCCTCGGCTCTATACTCCAGAGCCGGAGAAACCATCGAATTGGCAAAGCCTGTGATCGGGACAATACCGCCGGCCCCGCCAAACCTGCTAACTTCGTCGTACACACCTATACCGGTGAGAAAAGCCGACAGAAAGACCAAGGTGGTAGAAGTTGCCGCCCCGGCTTCATTAATGTTCAACCCCCTGGCCAGGAAGAAACTGAGGATAAACTGACCCACTAAACAGATCAAGCCGCCTATCACAAAAGCCCAAAAAACATTTCTTAAAACCCTTGGTTTAGGCGTGTTTTCTTTTACCATTTCCGCGTAGCGCTGTTTTTGTTTGATCAGTGGCATTGCATTATCCGGCATTTCTGTCACCCCGTAATTTATATTTACCAACTCAAATGTTCCTTATACAAAAAAGCTGCCGACCTCCAGTCAGCTGTATACATAAATTGCAATTTCTTATATACCTTGCTAAATTTCTTTATTATCAGCAAAGGTCATCGTCTCATTGTACTTCTAGCTCATGTGTTATGGCTTTTTAACTGTTATGTAAAAAAAAACAAAAGCCAGGGGTAAGCGGGGTCTCCCTGACTTTGTTGTTAAGGTAGATTATACCAAACGAAAAAGAGGAATTATAAATTCACAGGGTTCTGCTTTTCTTTAACTTCTTGTAGTTTATAGCATTATTATACTGATGAATATAATCCTTTGATTTGTTCTGGAGGCTAATTGGAACAATTCTATTTTACACCGTGTTTTGTTATAGTTCTAAACCAATACACCAACTCTGGGTAAAATATTTAAAATAGCGTACTGATTCGGATGGCAGTTGACAAACTGAGCCGTAAAATCCTTGCCAGCCTGTAAACCAAAATGTTGACCGCCCTGCCAATTTGGAGTGTTGGTAACATCATAAACTATACCATTGACAGCTACATAAGCTGGCTTGCCGTTTTGGCCGTTTAACTGTGCCAATTGTTCTAAGGTAAACTTCATTTGTAAGGAGTGGTTTCCTGTATCTCCCTGTGGCATGCAACAACTGCAATTAACTGCATACAGGTAATTCCATTTAGATCCGTGCTTTAATTCATCAGTATAAATTTCAGTTATCATATTTCTATATGGTAAATATTCAAGACCAAATAAAATTTTGTGATATCTTTCTACTGCAGCCAACTCTCCGAACAAGGCTTAGTTGTGATACCTTTACTATAACTACAATTTCCTTCTGCCCAGGCGGGGTATATTAACCATATAATTATAGAATAATTCATCACCGCTCACAGATTCAACGATTAACCTTAGAGCCTCTGGACTACCACCGGGTCCAGCTTGACGATGGTGACCACGGGCTGGCCTAGGCCGGCCATTTCACCGGGGTTAATATTCCTGGCGGTTACGACGCCGTTGATAGGGGCTTTGATCACACTATTGGCATAGTCGGCCCGGGCTTTTTTCAACTGGGCCTCGCACTGCCGGATGGTCTCAGGAATAGTGGCATTCAACAGAATGTCCAGGCTGTTACGGGCGGCCTCATTGGTCGTTTTGGCCTGGGTGTACACCTTCTCGGCCTGCTCGAACTACTGCATTATACTGTTTCAACTAATTAATTAACTCGATTTGGCATTGAATCTATTCAACGCGTGAAAAAATGAGATTTTTTGGGTTAAAAGTACGCCAGCGTATGTTATTTGCATGCTTAAAGACATGCTGAAAGATCGGTTATAATTACCAAGACCAGATCTTCCGTTTATCGGAGACTACGAGGTTTGTCAGCTGCAAAAGTTAAGTTTTTACACAATTAGCACCGGTAAAGAATAAAGTCTTCAGAGTGTTCAAAATATCATCGTAAGGGTATTCTTTTTCAAATAAAAACCAGTCCAGGGCGGCGATGCCCACCATTCCGAACAGCGCGGAAGCAGCCGTTGCGGTTTCTAGTTCTTTTTTTATCACTCCTTCTTTTCTTCCATCATCGATAAGTTCCCTGATGATGGAGAGATAGCCCGACCGGATCCGCCGGGCCGTTTCTTCCCACCGCGTTTCCTGGCCCCAGACCTCGCTTAAGAGCACCTTGCAATAATTCTTATAATCGTCAAAAAACCGGAGCTGTACGGTAATCAGGGATTCCAGCTTGGCCGGGATGCTCTTTCTCCTGGCGATTTCTTTTTTTACCGCGTTTTCGAGACGCTTGATTCCCTCTTCAACAAGAGAAAGAAATAGTTCCCTTTTGCTCCCGTAATTATAATAGATTGTACCCTTGGCGACGCCGGCCCGCTCTGCGATCTCATCCACAGTCGCTTTTTCGAAACCTTTTTCTGAAAAAACTGCCATGGCCGCTTCAAAAATGGGTAGCCTTCTCTGCTGTCCTCTGTCCATAACCGGAAAACCTCCTGCCTCTGCCCGGCTCACACCGGAGCATGTATTTACAAACTGACGTTCATGTGAACAAGTCTCTTTTATCTTAAATTTTACATTTTAATCTATGTCATACCGCCGACCAGCCCCTGGATAATTCGGAAAAAAATCAGGGAGTTCATGCTCCAGGCCAGGCCGCACAGGGCTGATCCCGCAGTAAAGAAAATCAGGCTGGCGATAAAAAACTTTTTAGTGCCGAAAGTATCGGCCAGGTAAGCGGTTACAGGTATTATAACGCCGATGGTCATCATGTAGGCCGTGGCCACCCACTGGACCTTGTTTACGTCGACCCCGAACACGGCCATAAGTTTGGGAACGGCCACGTTGACGATGGTCGTGTTCAGCAGGTCCATCGCCAGGCCGGTGATCACAGCAACAAGGACCAGCTATTTTTCCCATCTAGAAAACATGTTGTCCTCCGCAAACATAACTTTATACGTTTTATATTATATACCGTATACTCTTAAGTATAAATATTATACTACATAGTATAAAAGTATAGCACCACTCATAAAATAAATCAAGCCTGAAGTCAATAAATTTGGGAACTATCACAAAACAACCAGGCGGTGAGAGTTCATAAAATTAAGGGCAGAGCCTATTTATCGAATAGACTCGGCCCTTGTCCACCTCACAGGATCTTTTCTCAAATCTGTTGCTTGAATATTAAAGTATGCTATTTTTACTTGTTTTTCCTACGGAATAAGATATTTTTAAGTGATTCCCACATTTTTTTAATGCTATTCATTAAGTTCACCTCCTTGCCGGCACGGGCTATTTTTTCAAGTTCGACGTTGGTGAGTACCCGGCTGGGCACGCATGTCCCGATACTGGTATTAATTAACTCCCAGGGCATGGCGGTCACCTGCCCCGTATATATTTGCATTTTCAATGCTGTCGCGGATAGATTCAACCAGGCGGTTTTCGACCAACTGTCCGGCCACCTTGATCGCGTTTTTTATAGCCTTGCCCGTGGAACTGCCGTGGGATATAACTGAAATGCCGTTAACCCCCAGGAGCGGAGCGCCGCCGTATTCGGCGTAATCAATGCGTTTTTGCAGTCCCTTCAGGGCGGGTCCGGCTAAAACAACACCCATTCTGGCCAGCCTGTTTCTGGTTGTTTCTTCCCTTATCACTTTAAATATGGACGTAGCCATACCTTCCACGGTTTTTAATACAACATTGCCGACAAAGCCATCGCAAACCAGGACGTCGACGGTATCCCGGAAGAGATCTCTGCCCTCAACGTTACCAAAAAAATTTATTCCGGCTTTCTGCAGAAGGGGAAACGCCGCGAGGATGGTTTCGTTGCCTTTGGTTTCTTCTTCGCCGTTGCTTAAGAGCCCCACCCTCGGGTTTTTTACCCCGAGAATTTTCATGGCGTAGAGATAGCCCATGATCCCGAACTGGACTAAGTGGTGCGGCTTGCAATCCACATTGGCGCCAGCGTCCAGCAGAACTGTAAATCCTTTTTCGGCCGGCAGCAAAGATGCGATGGCCGGCCGGTCAATACCCTTGATCCGGCCCAGCCCCAACAAGGCGGAAGCCATGGCGGCTCCTGTGCTCCCGGCCGAAACCAGCGCCTGGGCCTCACCCTCCTTGACTAGCCTGGTGACCGTCGCAATGGAAGAATTTTTTTTCTTCCGGATCACCGCCGCTGGTTGCTCACACATCTCGACTACCTCCGGGGCGTTGACGACGCTTACCAGGCCCCCGGCGTTATCACCGCCGAGCTCATAATACACCCGTTCCTCATCTCCGGCCAGGATCACAGAGATGCCATATTCCTTAGCTGCATCAAGGGAACCTTTAACAATTTCACGGGGCGCGTAGTCCCCGCCCATGGCATCCACTGCGATCTTCATGCGGTACCTCCTGCCGGCGTTATGTTGAAAAAATCCCGTTGCAGTTGGGATTATTCGCATTTCCGGCACGCGTATTGCGCCTGGCGCCCGCCCCTGCGCTCTTCCTGAATACCGTCAGCAACAACGCCCCAGCGCGCCGCCTTTTGATCCAGGGATTCGGCTACAGGGCCGTCCAGGATAGTTTCAGCTCCCGGGTGAGTGGGAAGGGCCCCCGACTCGGCCACGATTGCCCGCAGCGCATCCGGATTGTCGATGATCGGGCAGGGCCGCAGGTGATTTTTGCAGAAGGGCTGGCGCTTTTGGAAGGACGCGAATAGGGACGAACGCAGTACTTCCAGCAGGGTCTTCTCATTAATGTTATCGACGGCGAAGTGGACGAAGGCACAGGGTTCCACATCTCCGGCGGCGTTGATGTGGAAATACCGCCGCCCGCCGGCAATGCAGCCGCCGGTCATTTCACCGTCGTTCCAGAAGTCGGCCAGCAAGATCGGCTTATTGGCGCGGATGTACGGGATGCGCCCGGCCAGGTAGGCCCGCTGCTCCGCCGTCACCATCAGCCCCGGATCCGGATCACGGCCGATGGGGATATAATGGAACAACCACCCGTACGCGACTCCTTTATCAACCAGGAAGTCGATAAAGTCGTCGCTGGTGACTTCCATTACATTATCCCGGGTGACGGTAATCGACACTCCCAATATGGCTCCCTTTTCCTTCAACAAGTCCATGGCCTTTATTACTTTGTCAAAGGCTCCGGCGCCGCGGCGGGCGTCGGTTCGTTCCCGCCATCCCTCCAGGCTGATGGCCGGCGACAGGTTCCCCACCTCCACAATTTTGTCGGCCGCTTCCTCGTCGATTAGCGTGCCGTTGGTATAAGCCATGAAAGCCATGTCGCTGTGTTTACCGGCCAACTCGAACAGCCGCGGGTAAGCGAACGGTTCACCGCCGGACATGACCGCCCAGTAAATGCCCAGTTCCTTGGCCTCGGTAAAGAGTTGGTCCAATCTTTCATAGCTCAGCGAATCTTTTTTCGCGTACTTGCCGGCCCAGCAGCCCTCGCAGGCCAGGTTGCAGGCGCCGGTCGGGTCCACCAGGAAGAAGTTTGGGACATTTACCCCGTGTTTTTGCGACATCTGCGCCTGTTTTGAAATGCCGAAGAGCATGGCGTTGATAAACCAGTTATAGACCAGGCAATGCTTGACGTTGGGGTGTGTCGCGACGAACAGCCGGTTGACAAAAGTCCGGATGGCCGGGTTTTGCCGGTAGGCCAGGGCTAACTGCTCCACCTGTTCCTTGTGTTCTTTCTTGATGGCGAGCAACTTTGCCAGGTTAAAAATTTTGGGCAAGTTTACTTCGGAGTCTTTTTCGAGGTAGCCCAGAGCCTGACGGAGAATCTGTTCCTTTACAAAGTTTTTGGCGAAGTCGAGATTCGCTGCTTTCCCCTGCATTCCTCTGTTACCTCCATGTTAGTATAATTTTTCCCTTCCTTTTGTGGTTGTTAAAGAAAAGTTAAAAAAAATTATATGCATGGTCACCTCCCTGACGCGAGTTTAATAAAGATGCACCCACATATCTTTTGGTTTTACCAGTAAAACACAAAACACCAAAAAGACCAAATAACTGCCCAAAAAAATTTTATATTGCCCGTTCTAAAGCATCACTCAAAAATTTTACCAGTAATTTATTCTCTTTGGAGCTAAATTCCGAAATATATTTTTGGAGCCGGCCCACTTCGTCAGCCAACTGGCCATTTATGACGTCATGCATATTTTTGACCGTTGCTCCCAGCGCCGTGCCCGCGAACAAGCTCAGGATCAGTTCTGGCCTGAGGGCCGGCTGCAGCAGATTTTTCATCATTTTTACGGCTTTTGTACCTAAATTTTGAATGTAAACAATTAATACGGCTATTATATATGCGCTGATTATTATCGGCGCCTCGGTGGCCGGCATCTCTTTCAGGAGGTCATCAATAATTTTTTTCGAGCCGTGCTTTTTAACATTTTCAAATATTTCGAGAAGTTTTTCCCGGGCAGCGTGCCATTCTTCCATATGGTCGATTTCTTCTTTTTCTTTCAGGAATAATTCCCCGGCTTTTGGGGTCGGAAGAAATAGAAGAACCGAACGCCCCGAGTATCTTTCTTCACGGCTTACGGAATATTCGCTGCGCAAATAACCTTCTTTCTCTAGTTCCTTTAAGATGTCGTATGCCGTCCACTTGCTGACCCCCAGCGCCTCGGCTACGGTGATATAATGCACGGGTGTACCGGTATTTTCGTATATTTTTTTAATCTTGTGTAAAAACTCTTTTCTTCGCCGGGTCAAAGTCATCAATCTCACTCCGGTTATAAACATTATCCCAAAAGACCCAAAATCCTATGCATATAATAACCCGGTCTATAGAAACCTGTCAAGAGGAATTTGAAGGCGCATGTGTTTGAAAGCGCAAATCGGCTTCCCAATCAAAGCAGCCGGCCCGACGCAACACCTCTATGCCCGTAATTTCAACTAACAGCGGCGTCGGTTCAAGTAAGTGCAACTCGGTATCTAAAAACCGCTTTTATTGTTTGACACCATTCATGCGGGTTGTTATAATTTTAATTAAACTCATCAGTCTAATAGATATACCAGCAAGTCCTATATTTATATTCTATGTCCACAGCGAGCATCAGAAAGCGGAATGGTTTTAAAACGAAGTCCTTTACCGAAGGAGCTGATTTTCAATTTGACTTCGAGCAAGCTAAAGGTCATTTTTTACCTTCTCCTGCCCCGCCCCGGGGCGATCCTGGGCGGTTCCATTTACTTCTGGGCAGGAGTGATTTACGCCCTGGTCGCAGGTCATCATCTTCCCTTCAGGGATTTAGCCCTTACCTGGTTTTGCGTGGAATTCTTGATCAACCAGGCCAAGTACTGGCTGAATGACTACAAGGATATAGCCAGCGACCGGCTCCATCCCCGCAAAAAAGAGCGGGCTTCCGCCAGCGGGAGCATCCCCGAAATGTGGCTGCCCGTCATGTTTGCCGGCCGGTCAGCCGCAGGGTTAGCCCTTCTTTTCTGGTTTTTGCCCGGAGTGCTCCCCTTCGCCCTGCTCCTGCCTTTGGTCCAGGTTTTATACGAGAGCGTAAAAAGGACCCCTCTTCTTAACGCCGGCGCAGCGGCCTCCGGTTCATTGGTCCGGTTTGCCGCCGGCTTTTTCGCCGGAGCGGGGGTATGGCCGGCGCTCCTTCCCTGCCTGATGGTGTACACCCAACGGGTGGCCATCTATACGGCTGCGTACGGCGCGGAAGGGCGCTATCTCCTGTGGCGGCGGGCCGTCCCGGGGAAAGAATATACCATATTTTACGCCCGGCGTCCCTACCTGGAAAAGATAAGCCTGGCCTGTTTCCTTTGTCTGCTTGGATACGCTTTCGCGCAATCCGTTCCGGCCTGGACGGTGCTTGCGGGAGTGGCGATTGCTGCCGGCGGCATCCTCTATTACCGCATCAACGGGCCGGGCGATAAATTTTATCGGCGGAACTGGAAATTCCACTGGCTGATGTTTGTTTTCACTTTCCGGCAAAAGACGGGAGCAACCAAACTAAACTATTGGAAAATAAAAGGGGCGCGCCCGGGGATGAACCAGAAGTGGTTGATCTTGAGCACCGTCTTGAAGAACCGCTGCCTGTTTTAGCCAGATACCTGGTCATCCAGATTTTCTGAAACGCAAAACGAAAGGATGTGCACGCCGGTGAACGGAAGCAGACGTTTGCCCATCTTTGACGCCGCTGTGAAAGTATTTGCCGAAAAAGGGTTTGCCCGGGCCACAGTGGAGGAGATCGCGAAACAAGCGGGCATCGCCAAGGGAACCATCTACTACAACTACAAAGGCAAAAAGGAGCTATTCCTTTCACTCCTCGAGGAAGGGATCGAAAGGCTGGAAGCCGCCGTCAGCCGGGAGGTGGCGCGCAAAGACACCGTCCTGGCCAAGTTAGAGGCCCTGGTTTCCGCCCAGTTGAGTTTTTTTGAGGAATACCGGGACTACTGTAAGATCCTCTTGAGCGAAGTCTGGGGGCTGGGCCACCGGTGGGAAGAGCAGGTCCAGCGGCTGCGCTCGGGTTACTTCAAAACTATTCAAGAGTTGCTGGAAAAAGGCCAAGCGGAAGGGGTGATCCGCGACGATCTGGAAACGGAGACGACGGCGGCCGCCATTTTTGGGGCGGTGGGGGTGGCCGCCCTAGACCGGTTTGTTTTTGCCCAAGAATATAAATACGACCAGATCTTGCAGACGCTAAGACAATTTTTACTCAAAGGGGTTCAGGCGACTTGATGCGGAAGAAATAATCTGAAAACGCCGAACCAATACAAAGAATACGTGGCCGGTGATATTTTTGATGTTCGGGACGATATGGGAGACAATTTAGAAAGCATTTAAACCGCAGGACACCCACGCCTGGCTAAAAGCCGGAGTGGGTGTCCTGCGCCTGCCCTGGTTGCTAAATAACCGTTAAAACCGGCAGCACAAAGACCTTAAAGCCCTTACCGTCAAGCCGTAAGGAAAATTTCTTAAGGTCTTCCAAGGTCCTTTCTTGATCGTCATCATTGATTACCGCCGCCACGGCACACTTGAACCCCGGCCATACCGGATTGTCCAGCCTGGGCTCACTGTTTTTCCCTTTGCCCAGTACCCTGTCCCATTTGGTAAAGCCCGTAACCCCCAGCGAATTGAGCATCTCCATTACGTCCTCGTCAAAATCCGCATCATAGATAATAAAAAGTAGCTTCATTACCGCACCCCTCAGAAAACAGAATTTGGCAAAAACCTAGATCCTCATGTACAAGTCATCAGGAGAGCTTTACGCTTACCTTTTGAATGCCGGCCGCCTTTCGGAGTCTTTTCTCTTCAAACAGGCAGTAAACCGTCGGAATGAGGACCAGGGTGACCAGGGTTGAAACGGCCAGCCCTCCCATCATGGTGATTCCCAGCGGATTCCATAACTCCGCACCCACACCTCTGGAAATGGCCAGCGGCAGCATGCCGAAAAAGGTGGCTGTGGTAGTCATCAGAATCGGCCTTAACCTGTTGCGTCCGGCATTGGTTATTGCTTCCAGTAAAGGCTGGCCTCTATTTTGCAACAGGTGGGTATAGTCAAGCAAAATAATAGCGTTTTTAACTGCAATTCCGGTCAACATGATTATGCCCATGAAAGAAATTAAGCTTAAGGTTGTATTAGTAAAGTAAAATGCGTAAAACACACCACTCAAACCAAAAGGTACGGCGAACATAACAATTAACGGATCCCTGAAATTGCCGTACAGCGAGGCCATAACCATGTAAACAAGGACAATTCCCAGGACCAGCAACAGGCTGAGGTCCTTAAAAGCTTTTTGCTGTTCTTCCACTTCTCCGCCGAAGCTAAGTGAAACACCCGGCGGTATGTCCATATTTTTAAGAGCATCTTTGATGTCGTTGGTAATTTCACCGAGGGAACGGCCGTACTTATCCGCCTCTACATTGACGATCCGCTCGCGGTTTTTCCTTTCGATTTCTACAGGTCCCTCGCCATTTTTTATTTCGGCGATATTCTTCAATTTAACCATCCTGCCGTCGGGAGTAAAGATCGGCACTTCCGGCAGATTTTCCAGTTTGTTTTTGTCCGCTTCGCTCAGGCGGGTGAATATATCAAAGCTATCGCCTGCGTCGCGGAATTCGGTAGGATTATCGCCATAAAAATAGTTGCGGACCGTACCGGCGATCATGGCAATGTTTAGACCGAAAGAAGCTGCTTTTTGGCGATCCACCTCCACCCAAATCTCCGGCCGGGGATCTTTTTGACTGAGGGAAATATCCGCCGTGCCGGGGACTTCCTGAACAATCTTTTTCACCTGTCCGGCCGCTTTGAGGTTCGTGTCCAGGTCGGGGCCTGCGACTTCAATAACGATTGGCTTTCCGCCGCCCATCATCATTGAGGAAAGCGGGCTCGTGGCAGTAACCTTCATCCGGCTGATGCCCGGTATTTTTTCCAGTTGTTCTCTTAATTTGCCGGCGATATCACTAGCGCTGCGCTCCCGCTTATCTCTGTCCACCAGTTTAAAACCAATCCTACCCACGTTGGGCCCTTCGTCCATGCCCATAGCCGCGCCGAATCCTTCTTCGCTCTGCCCGTCAAAAGCGTAAGATTGCCTCAATTCTTCCGGTTTTACTACATTACCGATGGTTTGCAGCATTTTTTCCATAACCCTGTTTGTTTCCTCTATCCTTATTCCTTCCGGCAGGCGAAATTCAATGTTGACATCCCCGGAATCTATATCCGGCACAAAACTGGTGCCGATAAAAGGGACCAGGGCGAGGCTGCCGGCAAAAATCGAAGCGGCAAGAATAATTACGGTTTTTTTGTGGGACAGGGCCCAGGCGAGGACGCGGCCGTAAGCGTCTTCAATAAGGACCAGATATTTCTCTGTAGTTGCGTAAAATTTGCTCCATAAGCTTTCTTTTGCCGCGGATTCTCTATTGCCGGTTCCCAGCCACTTCGAGGACAGCATCGGCGTCATGGAGAGAGCGGTAAAAAGGGAGGCCAGCAGGGTCACGACGATAACAAACCCCAGCTCCTTAAAAAGCATCCCCGTAATTCCCCCCACAAACATCAGGGGAACGAAAACCACCACTATGGTCATGGTGGAAGCCGTCATGGCCATGCCCACTTCGCCTGCGCCAAAAATGGCGCTGGTTCCCGGCCTGCCGCCGCGCTCAAGGTGGCGGGTGATATTCTCCAGGGCCACAATACCGTCATCTACCACCAGGCCGCAGGCAATAGCAAGTGACATCAGCGAAATCAGGTTTATAGTATGACCGGCTAAAGAGAGAGGGATAAAGGCGATAACCAAGGAAAAAGGAATGGTCAGGGCGATGATGGCAGCCGCCTTGACTCTTCTCAAGAATAGAATAGTTACGATTATTACAAGAAGGGCGCTCCTTAATAACTCATCCTGCAAAGTTTTAATGGAACGTAATATATCTTCGGAAGTGTCCATAACGGTATTGATTTTAACATCGGCAGGCAGGTCTTTTTCTATCTCTTTAAGCTTATCTTTAACATCCTGAACAACTTTTACGGTATTTTTACCGCTCTGCTTTTGTAAAATAAGGACTATGGATTTTTCCCCGTTCGCCCAGCCGTTTATAGTTTGCTCTTTGTAGGCGTCTTCAACTTCGGCCACGTCCTTGAGGTAAACAGGCCTGCCGTTAAAATAGCTGACGACAGTATTTTTTATTTCATCTGTATCCTTGTACCTGGCCGGAATCCGGACAGAATATTCCTGCGGGCCGGATTTTATACTACCGGCCGGCAGGTTTAAGTTTTCTGCCGCCAGAACTTGTTTAACCTGCAGTAAATCCAGGTGGTAACCGTTTATTTTTTGCAGGTCGAAATAGACATTTATTTGCCTATCCATACCCCCGTAAAGTTGAACGGCGCCGACTCCCGGAACACGCTTTAATTCGTCGGCAATATTTTTCTCCGTCAAATGATAAAGCCTTGGCCAGCTGGCATCCCCGGTGACGGTCATTACCAGGATGGGAATGCTGGCGCTGCTGAACTTAAAAATTACCGGTTCTTCTGCATCGTCCGGCAGTTTCTTTTTGGCCAGCTCCAGCTTGTCCCGGATGTCGTTGGTAGCTTCCTCCAGATCCGTGCCCCACTCGAATTTGCAGGATACCATGGAGAGGTTATCGAAGGATTTAGAGGTGAGCGTATCCAGATTGTTTACCATGCTGGCCTGATCTTCAATGTGCTTGGTGATTTCCGTTTCTACGTCGGAAGCGCTCGCTCCCGGCCAAGCGGTCAGTATGCTTACCGCCGGCATTTCGATGTCCGGAAGCATATCGATGGGAAGCCTGGTTAAAGAAAGTGCTCCTACAATAATTACGGCCAGGAAAAGCATTAAAGTGGCCACCGGCTGTTTAACAGAGAACTCAGGAAGCCTCACTGCCCGCAACACCTCTTTCCTCTATAGATACCTGCGCCCCGTCGGAAAGCCGGTTCTGCCCTCTGGTAACGACCAGATTTTTTTCAGTCAATCCGTCAGTTATCTCGGTAAAATTACCCTGCGTGATGCCCGTTTTAACATTTTTTAAGGTTGCTTTGTCGTCTTCAACGACATATACAAAATAGCTTCCCGTTCCCGGCATTTTGTTAACGGATTCGGTGGGAATCGCCAGGACTTTCCGTTCGCCTAAATGTAATTTGATACGGGTAAACATACCGGAACGAAGCTCATATTCCTCATTGGGGATATGTATTTCAATTTCGGCTGTCCGGGTGGCCGGGTCAATGGTCGGGCTGATAACCGAGACAACCCCTTTAAAAACTTTTTCGGGGAAAGCATCTGCGGTTATTTCTGCTTCCATCCCCTTTTTGAGATAGGGAAAGTCTTTTTCGGTCACGCTGCAGACGATTTTTAGTTCATCTTCCCGGGAAATGCGGATCACCGGTTTCGCTGGATCTGTCCGGTTGCCCTGCTCCACGTAGCGGGCGGCGACAAATCCCGGGATGGGCGCATATATACTGTGCTCGCGGTAAAGTATCTGCAGCTGGTTTAAAACTGCTTTCGCCTTCTCGATCTGGGCGCCCGCTAGTTTTTTTGATTCTACGGCAGCATCGTACTGAGCATTTATATGGTCCAGTTCTTGTTTGGATACAGCATTTTCCTTGTAAAGACTTTCCACACGCAACCGGTCTTTTTCTAATAGTGCCAGATTCGCCTCGCTCTGCCCTAAGCCGGCCTCCGCAGCAGCCAGGCCTGCCGTCGCTTCTTCAAGCTGGGCTTTTATGACATCATCATCTAAAACAGCTATCAGGTCTCCATTTTTAACGTAATCGCCGGTTTCTACGAATATTTTCTCAATAATTTCCCCCCCGACCTTGGGGTGGACGTCTACCACGGCTGCCGGTTTGATCTCTCCTGTCAGTTCCAGTACCCGCTGCAGGTTCATTAGCGTTGCTTCGGCCACCTGTACAGGTACAGTTTCCGTTTTGTTGACAGTAATCTTTTCCTTTTCACTATGCCGAACGTAATTAAAGGCAACAAACCCAACAAAGAGCAAAATCAAGCTAAAAGCAATGACGATCCCTGTTTTGCTTTTGAGAGCCAACTTGGCTTCCAAAACGATAACCCCCTTCGCTGCCCGGCGCAAATTCCCCTCCGGCCCCTTCGTGCAGGGGAAGTCGGCCGCCATCCGGTTAAATTCACTGTGGGTGCGGTTCCTCCGGGTCGCGCGCCGCTCCTCTTTGGCGCGGCCATAAAACCCCTTACCTGTGTACCAGATATATTCGTTCAAAGAAGATTTTATCGATCAGGTCTGTGTCAACAGGATGTCTATCGGGGTCTTCCATCCAGCAAAAAAGAAAGGCACTGCTTATACTGTCAAGGGCCAAAGCCAGGTAATACGGGTCAAGCGGGCGGAAAATCTCCTTTTGAATGCCTTTTTCAAAAACAGCAGCCAGCTTTTGGATTATCTGGTCATAGAAACTGCGCAATTCAGTTTCTAACCCCCTCCTGACATTAAAGCTAACGCCGGCACCCGACACTGCAAAGTAAAGCCGCACCGACAGGATGTTTTCCATAAAAATTTTACATTTTGTTTTTAGATAATTTTTTACCCTGGCATACTCGTCCTCCTTTTCTTCCAGCGCTTTCGATAAAGCAGAATGAAACAGCATTGCCGTCTGCATTAAGATCTCTTTATATAGTTCCTCCTTATTTTTGAAGAACTTATAAAGAGTGCCCACGGCAAATTCTGCCCGAACGGCTATTTCGTGCATGGAAACGTTATGATAACCCTTTTGCGAGAATAACTCCAGCGCAGCTTGCAGAATTTCCGTCCGCCGCCGCAGTTGTTCCCGTTCTTTTCTGGAAGGTTTATCCTTTTTCACTGTAGCCTCCAGGTTAAGATGTATGAAGCTGGCATCACAAAATGAAATTTAGGTTCATTATATAGCATTGCGATTTTTCTATCAAGCGCTAATTGCAGCAATACCCCAGTACATGCCGAGTGATTGGAAGACTTAATCGTCAAGGCAAGTCCGGACATCATAAACGAAGGGCAAAAAGGGGGCCTGGCGGCATAGCCAGGCCGGTGATGACGGCAACAAGGATCAGCCATTTCTCCAATTTGGAAAACATGTTGTCCTCCGCAACATAACAAAGACTTTTTTCACTACCGGCTTCAAATTCTAAAGACCTCCGGAGCGCAAGATAGATACCAAAAACCAAAAACCCATCACACCTGCTATAAAAAAGCCGATTTCTGCTACCGGTACCTGGCCGAACAGGAGATAACCGCCCCGGGAAATGAGGGCGGAGCCTACCACCAGGCCGGCTATCACGATGCCGAAGGCAAGGCGGTTGACCATAATGTTTACTCTTGCTGTGATTTCTTCAACCTGGGGAAATTGGTGTTTTAGCTTTAATTCGCCCTCTGCGGCCAAATCCAGAAGGTCATATGTTTTTTTCGGTAAAAGTGGCAACAGGTTGCCCATTTCCAAGAGGTGTCTTGCAGCGTTTCCGGATAATTTCCGGGGTGAAAACCTCTCCCGGAGCATTCGCCTGCCAAAAGGTTCGGCCACCGTAACTATGCTCAGGCCGGGGTCCAGTTCCCCGACAATACCTTCCAGCGTCAAAAGCGATTTAACCAGCAGGGCGAATTCCGGCGGTATCCGGATGTGGTGCCTGAAGGCGACGCCTATAGTGTCGTTCAACGCTTCGCCCAGTTTAATCTGGCTTAATGGAATTTCGTAATACTTTCTCTGCAGCAGGTCGATGTCCCGGCGCAGGAGCTTCCGGTCGACGCTTTTGGGCACCACTCCCAGGTCCAAAACCGCTTTCATTACCGCGTCGGCGTTTTTGCTGATCAGGGCCATCATTAAATTGCCGACTTTATTCTTGGTTTCTTCGGTGAGATGGCCGGCCATTCCGAAGTCCATGAACACAATTTTCCCCCCGCTTAAGGCAGCCAGGTTCCCGGGGTGGGGGTCGCCGTGGAAGAAACCGTCAATCAATATCTGTTTAAAAACAGCCCGGGCAACTTTTCTCGCCAGGGCCTTTCGATTTAGGCCCGTACGTTCGATCTCCGAAAGATTGCTGAGCTTGACGCCCTTCACGTATTCCATGGTCAGGACTTTTTTAGAGGTGTATTCCCAGTAAACCGCGGGGATGACCACGTCGTCATCCCCGGCGAAAATTTTTGTAAAGGTGTCGGCGTTTCTCCCCTCCGCGTTATAGTCCAGCTCTTCGTGAAGGGTCCGGTCAAACTCGGAGACCATCTCGACGAAGCTGTACATTTCCGCCCATTTCGAGCGTTTTTCGAGGAAACGCGCCACGTCATACAGGATCTCGATATCTGTTTCAATGACCTTTTCAATACCGGGGCGCCTGACTTTAACCGCAACTTCCCTGCCATCGGCAAGCACGGCCCGGTGCACCTGGCCGATGGAAGCGGCGGCCAGCGGCTCGGGGTCGAATTCGATAAACAATTCCTCCACAGGCAGCGCCAATTCACTTTCAATTTGTCGTTTAACCTCGTCAAACGAAAAAGGCGGTACCTTGTCCTGGAGTTTCTCCAGTTCTTTTATATAGTCCGGGGGAAGGATGTCCGGGCGGGTGCTCAGGATCTGGCCGATCTTTATAAATGTCGGCCCCAGTTCTTCGAGGACCAGGCGCACCCTTTGGGCCGGAGACAACATCTCAGCTACCGGCTCTTTTTTTAACACCAGTTTAGCTTTAATTGACAGGAAATCTAAAAGGCCGATGTTATGCAAAACATGGCCGAAGCCATGTTTGAGCAGAACACCCGTGATCTCCCGGTAGCGCTGTAAATGTTTATACCGCTTGCCCAACTGCATCCCGCTCATCATCCCTTGTCCTTATTACTACAAATACTGTACGGTGAGTTCCTCATTTATGAGTGATTTTATAAATGGCTCGGAAAACCATTTCTTTCCGGGCCATTAAGGGAGGGCGGTTCAGCTTGTTTGCTTGAGTTCTTCCAGCTTTTGCTCCAGCCTCTCGATGTCCTGCCTGGTTGTAGGCCGGTTTTGCCCGGATGTACAGCACTTCGGACAAAAGGAAGCGCGCAGGGACTCTACCTTGGCTGTTCCTTTTTCCTCCAGCTTGCGAGTCGTTTCCGCGATTTCATCCCTTGCTGCCCGGCCTTTTTCAGAAAGCTCGTCGATGGTCTTTTTTATTCTCTTCCCAACCAGCGAGACAGCTCCCAGGCCGACCAGAAAGGTTTTCTCCATTAATTTAGGCATTTACTCACCTCCCTTATTTAGTTGGAAACTTACTTAGACTAAGTAGTTCTTTTTTTACACTTTTCAGTATAAATTATAATGTTTTTTGTAAAAAAATCAAGAGGGTATAATATTTCCGTAAAATCCCTCTCTTTATTCTTTAATACTTTAATAATACATACTGTCATGCACCCTGACAAATTCGATACGCAGGATATCAAAACATAGTATTCACAATATAGGTCCCAAATATTTCAGGCTTCTATAGCTTATTGAAACCGTCTTTTAGGCTTAACAGTTAGTACATTAGTTATGCACTTACAGTAAATAAGTACCAAAAAAATTTAAGAAAATACTAAAAACCCCTTGATATTTTCAAAATCGCCCAATAATCGAAATGGATGGTATTTTTTTGCCATTACATTGTCGATACGGGTGATCCAAAAATGAATCTGAATAAACCGCTCTTTGAAAACAAACAACATGGTCCTGGTGGTGGTATTCCACTCCTGAAGAGTCTTTGGGAGAAATTTGA